>JBDSLQ010000046.1:0-9113 GCA_039916285.1 Caldimonas sp. | reverse complement strand
CGTCCCGGTCGACGTAGCCGTAGGTGTCGACCAGGCCCTTGGCGCGCGCCGGGTCCTTCATTCAGATGACTTTCGCGCGCATCAGGTCGTTCGAGTTGATCGCGCCGACGAGGTGACCTGCGCGATCGACGACGAGCAGGCCGGTGACGCGGTGGCGCTCCATCAGCTCGGCGGCTTCGACGGCGAGCGCGTCGTCGCGAATCAGCTTGGGCGTTGCGCTCATCACGTCGCCGGCGCGCATCGCGCGCAGGTCAGCCCCGGTCTCGATCAGTCGGCGCAGGTCGCCGTCGGTGAAGATGCCGGCGACCCGGCCGGCCGCATCGCAGACAGCGGTGAAGCCGAGCCCTTTCCTCGTCATCTCGTGGAGCATCTCGGCCATCACCGTGTCGGCGCCGACACGCGGCACGGCATCGCCGCCGCGCATCAGATCGACGACGTGCATCAGCAGCTTCCTGCCGAGACTGCCGCCCGGATGCGAGCGGGCGAAGTCCTCCTCGCGAAAGCCGCGCGCATCGAGCAGGGCGACCGCGAGCGCATCGCCGAGCGCCATCTGCGCCGTGGTGCTCGCGGTCGGCGCGAGGTTGAGCGGACACGCCTCCTGGTCGACCGCGCTCGAGACGACGACGTCGGCGTGCCGGCCGAGGCTGCTCTCGACGTGGCCGGTCATCGCGATCAGGGTGACGCCGAGCCGCTTGATCGCCGGCACGATCGCGGCGATCTCGTCGCTCTCGCCGGAGTTGGAGATCGCGAGGACGACGTCGCCTTCGGTCACCATGCCGAGGTCGCCGTGACTAGCTTCGCCGGGGTGGACGAAGAACGCCGGCGTTCCGGTCGAGGCCAGCGTCGCCGCCACCTTGCGGCCGACGTGGCCGCTCTTGCCCATGCCCATCACGACGATGCGGCCGCGACAGGCAAGGATCGCGCGCAGCGCGGCGACGAAGCCTTCGCCTTGGCGCTCCTTCAGCGCATCGAGGGCCCGCGCTTCGATGTCGAGCGTCGCGCGCGCCAGGGCGAGCGCGCGTTCGGCGTCGAAGGAGGAAGAAGAAGGCACCTTGATCGCGCGAGCGTCCAGTAGGATCGGCCGATTCTAGGGTTCACCCCCCACGCCACGACTGCATGGCCTCGACGCTCGAACTGACGCTGATCTTTCTCGTCGCGGCCGTTGCCGGGGTCGTCGTCTGCCGCCTCTCGCGCCTGCCGCCGATGCTGGGCTACCTCGCGGTCGGCGTCGTCCTCGGGCCGAGCGCGATCGGCGTGGCGAGCGACGCCGCCGGTGTCTCCCACCTGGCCGAGTTCGGCATCGTCTTCCTGATGTTCGTGATCGGCCTCGAGTTCAACCTGCCGAAGCTGCACAGCATGAGAAGGCTTGTCTTCGGCCTCGGCTTGAGCCAGGTCGTGCTGACCATCCTCGCCGCCGTCGCCGGCAACGCTGCCCTGGTCTCGCTTTTCACGGCGAGCGGCCGCGCCTGGGGCCTCGGCTGGCAGAGCGCCATCGCGCTCGGTGCCGCGCTGGCGATGAGCTCGACGGCGATCGTCGTCAAGCTGATGGCCGATCGCCTCGAGCTGGAGAGCGAGCACGGCCGCCGCGTCATGGCCGTCCTGCTGTTCCAGGATCTCGCCGTCGTGCCGCTGCTGGTCCTGATACCCGCGCTCGGCTCGACGCCCGAGGTGCTGCTGCGCGAGCTCGGCGTCGCTGCGCTGAAGGCGGCGGCGCTGCTGACCGTGCTCCTCGTCGGCGGCCGCGTCGTCATGCGCTGGTGGCTGACGCTTGTCGTGCGCAGGAAGAGCGAGGAGCTGTTCGTCCTCAACCTGCTCCTGGTCACGCTCGGGCTGGCCTGGATGACCGAGATGGCCGGGCTGTCGCTCGCGCTCGGCGCGTTCGTCGCCGGAATGCTGATCGCCGAGACCGAGTTCAAGCACCAGGTCGAGACCGACATCCGGCCGTTCCACGACGTCCTCCTCGGCCTCTTCTTCATCACCGTCGGCATGAAGCTCGACCTCGGCATCGTCATCGGCCGCTGGCCGTTCGTGCTCGCTCTGGCGGTGCTTCCCGTCGTCTTCAAGTTCGCGCTCGTGACGATGCTGGCGCGCGTCTTCGGCGCCGCCCCCGGCGTCGCGATCCGCACCGGCCTCTATCTCGCGCAGGCCGGCGAGTTCGGCTTCGTCCTGCTCGGCGTGGCGAGCCAACGCCAGCTCCTGCCGCCCGAGCTGCAGGGGCCGGTGCTGGCGAGCATGGTGCTCTCGATGCTGGCGACGCCGCTCATCTTCATGGCCAGCAACCGCATCGTCATGCGCCTGTCGGCCAACGACTGGCTGCTGCAGTCGGTGGCGATGACGACGATCGCCCGGCGCACGATCAACACCGAGTCGCACGTCATCATTTGCGGCTTCGGTCGCAGCGGCCAGAACCTGGCCCGCCTGCTCGAAGCGGAAAAGAAGGCCTACATCGCCCTCGACCTCGACCCCGACCGGGTGCGCCAGGCCGCGGCGGCCGGCCAGAGCGTCGTCTTCGGCGACGCGGCGCGCCTGCAAAGCCTGATGGCGGCGGGGCTGGCACGCGCCAGCGCGGTCGTCATCAGCTACCACGACACGCCTTCGGCGCTGAGGATCCTGCACCTCGTCCACTCGCACGCGCCGAAGGTGCCGGTCGTCGTTCGCACCATCGACGACGCCGACTTCGAGAAGCTGCGCGCCGCCGGCGCGACCGAGGTGGTTCCGGAAGCGATCGAAGGCTCGCTCATGCTGGCCGGCCACGCCCTCGCGCTCGTCGGCGTGCCGATGCGGCGCGTGCTGCGCGTCGTCCAGGAGCAGCGCGACGCGCGCTACGGCCTGCTGCGCGGCTACTTCCACGGCGCCGACGACGACACCGTCGAGGAGCTCGACCACGCGCGCCTCGTGAGCGTCACCCTGCCGGCCGGCAGCGGCTGCGTCGGGCGGACGCTCGGCGAACAGGCGCTGTCGTCGCATGCCGTCAGCGTCGTGTCGTTGCGACGCGCTTCGGGCGCAGTGCTGCAACCGGGCGATTCGCTCCTGCTCCACGCTGGCGACACGCTCGTCCTCTCGGGGCGGCCGGAAGCGTTGGCGCGCGCCGAGGCGGCGCTGCTGACGCCGGGTCGGAGCGCCCCCGGTCCCGCCCTCGCGGCCGAGCCTAGGTGATCGGCGCCTGCTTCGAGAGCGTCGCGCGCATGCGCGTCGCCATCACCGCGCCGGCGGCGCGCAGCAGCTCGAGGGCGAGCGCCGGCGATCGCTGGGCAAGCTCTTCCTTGCGCGGGCCGCGCAGCGCCCAGACGACGCACGGCGTCATCGCCTCGACGTTGGCCATGCGCGGCGTGTCGCCGAACAGGCCCGGCTCGCCGACAACGGCGCCGGCGCGCAGGATCGCGACCTTGCTGCTGCCGGGCGGGCCACCGGTCATGAAGATCTGCATGCTGCCCTGGGCGAGTAAATACATCGAGCGATCGGCGTCGCCCTGCTTGATGAGCAGGTCGCCGGCGCGAATGTCGTAGCGGGCGAGATAGGGCGCGATCGTGCGCCAGTTGTCGAGCGTGAGACGGGCGCGGAACGCGTCGTCCGCGTTGAGCGTCTGCACCGCCTTGACCAGTTCATCGATTTCCATATCCCCTGCTCCGCTGGCGGCCTGCTCCGATCCGGCGCGACCGCTCGCTTCGGGGCGATTATCGGCTGCGCGCCTGGGGCCGGCGACCCCGTGCGGCACCGGGTCGTCCATTTGTCGCGTTGCGCCCCCCGCTCATCGCTTCGACCCCGGAGGCACGGGGTCACTTGCCGATGCAGAAGCGCGCGAAGATGGCGCCAAGCAGGTCCTCCGACGTGAAGGCCCCCGTGATCTCGCCGAGCGCGTCATGGGCCAGGCGCAGCTCTTCGGCAAGCAGCTCGAGCGCCGCATTGCCGCGCGCGGCATGCGCCGCCGCGAGCTCGAGGTGGCGGCGCGCGCGCTGCAGAGCGTCGACGTGACGCGCCCGCGCGATGAAGAGGCCTTCGGGAGCAGCCTGCCAGCCGGCGAGCGCGAGCAGCCTGGCGCGCAAGGTGTCGAGCCCCTCGCCGCTGAGCGCGGAAACGACGATGCCGTCGTCGACGGGCGCCGCTCGCCGCAGGTCGAGCTTGTTGTAGACGTGCAGCAGTCGGCCCGCGCCGGGCAGTCCGCCCGGCAGCCGCGCTGCGATGGCGGCGTCGCCGGCCTCGTAGCCCGGCTCGCCGAGCCGGGTGAGGTCGTGCAGGAAGACGATGGCGTCGGCGCCTTCGATCTCGACCCAGGTTCGGGCAACGCCGATGCGCTCGACTTCGTCGACAGCATCGCGCAGGCCGGCGGTGTCGACGACGTGTACCGGCACGCCTTCGATCTGGATCGTCTGCGCGACCTTGTCCCGCGTCGTTCCCGGCGTCGCGGTGACGATCGCCAGCTCGGCCCCGGCCAGCGCGTTGAGCAACGAGCTCTTGCCGACGTTGGGCTGACCCGCCAGCACGACGCGGATGCCTTCGCGCAGCAACGCCCCCTGGCGCGCGCGCGAGAGCACGGCGTCTACGCCGGCCGTGGCGCGCTGCAGCCGGCCGGCGGCGTCGGCGGAGACGAGGAAGTCGATCTCTTCTTCCGGAAAATCGAGCGTGGCCTCGACCAGCAGGCGCAGCTCGATCAGGGCCTGGGCGAGCGCGTCGATCTCGCTCGAGAAGGCGCCGTCGAGCGAGCGCGCGGCCGAGCGCGCCGCCGCTTCGGTGCTGGCATCGATCAGGTCGGCGACGGCTTCGGCCTGGGCCAGGTCGAGCTTGTCGTTGAGGAAGGCGCGCTCGGTGAATTCGCCGGGTCGGGCGATGCGCAGGTGCGCCAGGGGCGGCGCGCCTGAGATCGAATCGATGCCGGCCGCGGCCTCGAGGCAGCGCGCCAGCAGGAGCTGGAGCACGACCGGGCCGCCATGCGCCTGCAGCTCGAGAACGTCTTCGCCGGTGTAGGAATGCGGCGCCGGAAAGAAGATTGCCAAGCCGTGGTCGATTGGCGCGCCGTCGGCTGCGAGGAAAGGCGTGTACGTCGCCTGGCGCGGTGCGAGGGCACGGCCGCAAAGGGCCGCGGCCAGCGGCGCGAGCGAGGCGCCGGACACGCGGACGATGCCGACCGCGCCGCGCCCGCTCGCCGTCGCGACGGCGACGATCGGATCCTCGTGGCGCGCCAGCGGCAACATCGGATCGTCCCGCGGCAGGGCGACGGCGTCGCTACTTGCCGAGCACGCCCAGCCGCTTGTTGATCAGGTACTGCTGCGCGATCGACAGGATGTTGTTGGTCAGCCAGTACAGCACGAGGCCGGCAGGGAAGAAGAAGAACATCACCGAGAAGACGAGCGGCATGATCCACATCATCCGCGCCTGAATCGGATCGGGCGGCGTCGGGTTGAGCCAGGTCTGGAGCAGGCTGGTCAGCGTCATCAGGATCGGCAGCAGGCCGACCGGCATGCCGATGCCGGGAATGACGCCGAACAGCGTGTCGGGCTGCGACAAGTCCTTGATCCAGCCGATCCACGGCGCGTTGCGCATCTCCACCGTCGACAGCAGCACCCAGTAGAGCGCGATGAAGAACGGCATCTGCACCAGGATCGGCAGGCAGCCGCCGAGCGGGTTGACCTTTTCCTCGCGGTAGATGCGCATCATCTCCTGCTGCATCTGCTGCGGCTTGTCCTTCAGGCGCTCGCGCATTTCCATGACGCGCGGATTGATCGCCTTCATCTTCGCCATCGAGCTGTAGGCCTTGGCGTTGAGCCAGTAGAAGGCGATCTTCAGCAGCACGACCAGGCCGACGATCGACCAGCCCCAGTTGCCGATCAGCTTGTAGAGCTGCGTCAAGAGCCAGAACAGCGGCTTGGCGAGCATCGTGAACCAGCCGTAGTCCTTGACCAGCTCAAGGCCGGGCGCCAGGGCGGCGAGCCGGTCTTCCTCCTGCGGGCCGACGTAGAGGCGCGCGTCGAAGCTCTTGCTCGCGCCCGGCGCGATCTCTCCCATCGGCACCAGCTCGCCGACCGAATACTTGTTGGTGTCGACCTTGGCGGTGAAGAACTCGCGCGCCGGCGCGGGCGCTCCGGGCTTGTCGATCAGCCAGGCGGAAAGGAAATAGTGCTGCACCATGGCCACCCAGCCGCTCGAACCGCTCGTCTCGTGGTCGGGCTTGGCGCCGGCGGCGCGCTTCTCGATCGACTTGAAATCGATCTTGTTGTAGTGCGAGGTCTCGGTATAGATCGCCGGGCCGGTGAAGGTGAAGTAGAGGCTCGAGCCGCCCGGCGGATCGTTGCCGTCGCGAACAAGCTGCAGATAGAGGCGTGGATTGATCGGCGTCGGCGACTCGTTGACGATCCGGTGCTGCACGTCGATCACGTAGTCACCGCGGTGGAAGGTGTAGGTCTTGACGAGCTTGACGCCGCCGACCGGATCACTCTCGAACGCGACTTTCAGCTCGTTCTGGCCGGCCGCGAGCGAACGCTCGCCCGGCAGCGCGCGCATCGGCGTGTGGTGGTTGGGCAGCCCGGCGCCGCCGGCCGGCGGGACGAGGCCCGACTCGGCCAGGTAGAGCCGGCTCGCCGAGCGGTCGAACAGGACGACGCTCTTCGACTGATCGAACGGGTCGAACTGCTTCAACAGCTCGACCCGGGCGAGTGTCGCGCCGGTGCTGTCGATCGTCGCTCGCACGAGGTCGGTGGAGACCGTGACCTGCTCGCTCGCGAGCGGTGCCGATGCGGGCGGCGCGACGGCGATCGGCGCCGCGGCCGCAGGCAGCGCGGCACCTGGCAGTCCGCTGCCTGGCAGTCCGATGCCCGGCACCGGCATCGGTGCGGGCGCCGCCGGCGCGGGAGCAGCGACGCGCACCGGCGGCGGACCGAACATCGGCGGCTGGCCGGTGTGACGGTTCCACGACTCCCAGAGGAAGAAGAGCGAGGCGAGGAAGATGCCCCACACCAGGGTTCGGCGGATGTCGGTCATGTCGTCGATCGGGGAGACGCGGACGGCGCCGCAGTCGTGCGCGGAGCGCGCCCGAGCAGGGCCGTGAAGAGCCCGGGCGGCGTCGCCGGGACGGGATCGATGCCGCCGGCGCACCAGGGATGGCAGCGCGAGATCCGCCCTGTCGTGAGGGCCAGGCCGAGCGTCGCACCGTGGCGGCCGAGCGCGTCGAGTGCGTAAGCCGAGCAGGTCGGCTCGAAGCGGCAGGCGCTGCCGAGCCAGGGGCTCAGAAAGAACCGGTACGCGCGAACGATGGCAATCAGCGCGGCCCGCGGCCAGGACCTCATGGCGACGGCAGCGCGACGGCGGCGCCCAGCAATGCATCGAGCTCGGCGCGCGCGCAGCGCCGCAGCGCCGGCGAAGCTGCGCTCGCGAAACGGGCGATGTCGAAGGGCGCGCGCAGGCGAACTATCCACAGGCCCGGCGCCATCCGGTCACGGTGGCGCTCGGCCGCGGCGTAGATCTGCCGTTTGAGGAGGGAACGTGTGACGGCCCTGCGCGCATGCCGCTTGGGAACGACCGCGCCAACCCATGAATTGGGCGGCAAAAGGGCGGCGGCTGGCAAGTCTTCCACAGGCAACGGGCTTGTCAAGCTCAGGATTGTTGATAACTCCGCTGCGCCGGGCCGTTTCAGGACCGAGCCGCACCGCGCAGGCTGCGTCGCGAGGTGATGCACCGCGAAGTGAAGCGTGGCGGCCCGGCTGCGCAATCCGAGGACACGCTCGAAGTCGGCCGAGGCGACCAGGCGGGGCAGCGGACGGGCCGGACGGGGCCGCCCGGGCATGGCGCCGCCGTTCTCGGCGCGCTCAGACCGCGAGGCGCTTGCGCCCCTTGGCGCGCCGGGCGTTGATGACGGCGCGGCCGCCGCGCGACTTCATGCGGACGAGAAAGCCATGGGTGCGCGCGCGGCGGACCTTGGAGGCTTGGTAGGTGCGTTTCATGATGGCTTCCTGGAGCCCGCGTACATCAAACGGCGCGAGGCCTGACGGCGGAATGTGGCGCCCGTTCGGGCAACCGGCGATTACATCAAGAAGCGTTCAGTCCGTCAACCCGCAGGGCCTTCCTTTCCCCTCGCTGACGCGTCGACGCACCACCGTGTTTTCCCCTGTGGATAACTGATGCCGCGGCGGCTTCCTCCCCTACAATGGAATGCTTTTCCGGGCCAGTTCTCCACACATGCGATCCGACCTCTGGCAACGCGGCTGCGAACGCTTGGCGTCCGAGCTGCCCGACCAGCAATTCAACACCTGGATCCGGCCCCTTCCCGACGCCGACGTCGCAGACAACAGCGAAGGCGCGGTCGTCACCGTTCGCGTTCCCAATCGCTTCAAGCTGGACTGGATCCGCAATCAGTATGCGGGCCGCATCGAGTCCGTCCTGAGCGAGCTCGCCGGCAAGCCGGTCCGTCTCGACGTGACGCTCGCCCAGCGCGACGGCGGCGCACGCACCGGTGAAGGCATGGCGAGCCCGGCCGGGCGACCGGTCGCGTTCGATGTCGCGCTGCGCGGCGCGGCGCTGGCCACGGGCCAGGACGGCCATGGCGCGAATGCGAAGAGCAATGGCGAGGGCCCGGGCGTGGCCGGCGGCACGGCCTACCACGCAAGCCACGCCGCGGCGACGCTGCCGTCGCGAAGCCGTCTCAATCCGGTGCTGACCTTCGACACGCTGGTCCCGGGCCGCGCCAATCAGATGGCGCGCACCGCGGCGCTTCATGTCGCCGGCTCTCCCGGGCTCATGTACAACCCGCTCTTCATCTACGGCGGGGTCGGTCTGGGCAAGACCCACTTGATTCACGCCGTCGGCAATGCCCTGCTGGCCGATCGGCCCGACGCGCGCATCCTCTACCTGCACGCCGAGCAGTTCATCACCGACGTGGTGAAGAACTACCAAAGGAAGACATTCGACGAGCTGAAGGCGAAGTACCACTCGCTCGACCTGCTGCTGATCGACGATGTCCAGTTCTTCGCCGGCAAGGAGCGCACGCAGGAGGAGTTCTTCAACGCCTTCGAAGCGCTTCTCGCCAAGCGCGCGCACATCATCATGACCAGCGATACCTATCCCAAGGGATTGGTCGACATCGACGAGCGCCTGACCTCGCGCTTCGACGCCGGGCTCACCGTCGC
>JBDSLQ010000045.1:0-4682 GCA_039916285.1 Caldimonas sp. | reverse complement strand
CGGGTTGCGCTCCGGGACGGTGGCGCCGAACACGCGGGCGACGCGATACGGGCTGCCGAGGAAGCCGTCGTCGGAAAGCGTTTCGAAGTTCGCGCTCATCAGCCAGCGCGTGGTCAGGATCTGGGTTGCGCCGAGGCGGTACTGCCAGTGCTTGGCAGCGTCGAGGAACTCGGGCGAGTAGCGCTTCTTGACCGTGTCGCTCACCCGCGTGAACCCGAACGCGATCGACGTCATGCCGCCGAAGACCTCCTGTGTCACGTCGATGCTGCCGGTGTTGGCGATGTAGTCGGGCTCGCGACTCGTCATCACGCCGAACGTGATCTGCGCGTCGCGGTAGACGTAGTCGGCGCTGAGGCCGAACTCGTGGCGCGTCTCGCGGTACGGGCTCGCCGTCGTCACCACGTCGATCGAGGCGTTGCTCACCGCATCGACGTAGTACGTCCCGGTCAGCGACACCTTGTCGAAGATGCTTTTCCTCACCAGGAGCGCGGGGCCGAACGCCTTCACGCCGCCGCCGGTGTAGGAATGGAACAGCGCCTCGGCCTTGTTCTCCGGCAAGTCGGCGGCGCGCGCGCCAGCAACGCCAAGCAGGCCCCCGAGCACGCCGCCGAGGATCGTCAGCAGGCGTCGCCAGAGGCCGATCGCAGCCTTAGTTGCAGCCACAGCCGCCCCCCTGGAAGCCGGTCGCGCCGCGGCCGCCCTCGCGCACGACACGGACGTGCTCGAAGTGCTTGTCGGCCAGCGCATCGCGCGACAGCTTCATGATCGGATCGGCGAGACGCTCGCGCTCGTACGGCTTGACCCACGGCTCGATGGTCGGGAACTTCGGCACGGCGCAGCCGCCGAGCAGGGAGGCGCCGAGCGCAGCGGCGATGGCGAGCATACGGGCCGAGGTCATTTGAGCAACTCCCGGATCTGCTTCTCGTAGTTGTCCTCGTAGCCCGCGAGGTAGCCGCGGTGGACGTAGCGGACCTTGCCGTCGCGATCGATGAGCACGGTCGACGGCATGGTGCTGAGGTCGTAAAGCTTGCTCACCGTCTTCTCGGTGTCGAGCAGGACCGGGAACGTCACGCCGAGCTTGCGTGCGACCTCGGTGGCCTTGGCGACGTCGTCGTCGACGTTGACGCCGAGCAGGACGAACCCTGACGACTTGTACTTCTCGTACAGGCGGTTCAGCTGCGGCATCTCCTGCCGGCACGGGCCGCACCAGGTCGCCCAGAAGTTGACCATCACGACGCGGCCGCGCTGCTCCTTCAGGCGTAGGTTCGGGCCGCCCATGGCGTGCAGCGTGAAGTCGGGCGCGGCGGTCGCCGGCGCGATCGCCGACGAGGCGGTTCCGGCGACGACCGCGAACACGGCGCAGGCGGCGAGCCGCAAGGTGTGGGCGCGGCGCGGGGCGAGGCGGTGAACGGGCGGTGCGGAGTTCATGGCAGCGTCGAGTTCAGAAGTAGACGGTCAGACCGCCGGTGAGCTCGACGTTCTGCGTGTTCTGGCGCTTGCCGAGCAGGTCGAGCGAGAAGATGTGGTCGCGCAGGTCGAGCTGCAGCGCGACCCAGTCGGCGAGGTAGACGCGGTAGCCGAAGCCGGCGTTGAAGGTCGGCTTTCTCTGCTGGGCGAAGCTGGTGCTGCCGACGCCGGCGACGATGTAGAACTGCGATGGCCGGGCGCGCCGCCCGCCCAGGAAGATCTCGCCCGGCAGCATGTTGTAGCCGACCGAGAGGTTGTAGTAGGAAAGCTTCTCGCGGTCGGTCGCGAAGACTCCGCCCGGCAGGATCTGCCGGAACAGCTCGTCGCTGACCTTGGTCTGGCCATATGCCGCCTCGACGAAGAAGTCCTCGGTGATGTGGTAGCCGATGCGCGCGCCGTAGACCCAGCTCGAGCCGAAGTTCTGGGTCGCGTAGGTACCGGTGAAGAGGCCGATCTCGAAGTCGTTCGACGGAAACTTGGGCTTCTCGATGTCGCGGCGGTCGACCTGGGGCACGACGACCTGGTCGTTGTTGCGGGCGGGCGTGTTCTGGGCGAGCGCGGCTAAGCTCGCCGATGCGAGAACGAGTGACAGGGAGGCCTCGACGAAGGTCTTGTTGTTCATCTTGTGTGCCGGTTGAGACGGTTGCCGCCGTTGGTTCAGGAGGAAGTTGTCAGAAGAAGAAAGAGAACCCCGCGGTCCAGGCGCGGTATTCGGTGGAGCGCTGGTCGCTGATGAAGGCGGTGTAGAGCGAGTAGTCGGCGCTCATGACGAATCGCTCGGTGAGGTAATAGCGGACGCCGAGCCGCGCCACCGCGAGCTTGGCGTTGGTGTCGGTCGCGCCGATAAGGCTGAGGTTGGGAAAGTTCTTGAACTTGCCGACGCCGACGCCGAAGAACGGCGAGATGCGATGGTCCGACCATGGCTCGATCAAGACGTCGACATGCCACAGGTTGGTGCCCGAGAAGACGCCTTGCACCTGTCCGATGGTGCCCTCGAGGCTCAACGTGTCGGAGAGGCGATAGCTGGTCCATAGCTTCAACATCGGCTCGGACTTGAAGTGTCCCCAGGCCGCGCCGAGCTGAACCTTGCGGGTCAGGTAGTCATCGAGGAGAACATCACGAAAGGTCTTGGTGCTTCCGGCAGCGGTGAGCGTCGACTCGAGCTGCTGGCGGCTGACCCAGCCGACCTTGTCGCCCTCGGTGCGGATGCGGAACCAGTCGGTGTGGCGCAGCTCGATCTCGATCCAGTCGTTGCGCGGCGCGACGAAGAAGATCGGATAGCCGCGCCCCGGCCCGCTGCGCAGCTCGATGTACGGGTCGCTGATCTGCACCATCTCCGATTTGCGCGAGCGCGGTGCGGGCGCCGGCCTCGGTGCGGCCACGGTCGGTGCCGGTGCGGCCGCTGGCGCAGACGCAGTCGCCGACGCGGATGCGGGCGCTGACGCGGCCTCGCTCGCTGCGGCCGGCGCCGACGCGGCCGGCGTGGGTGCATCGGCAGCGAACGCCGGGGCGCCGAGGAGCACAATCGCGACGCATGTCACGGTCCGCGCCGCGTGAAGCAGGAAGGCGACCGCATCGCCGCGTTCAGCTCGCGGTCTCATCGAAGCGACGGCGCTCACTGGGTTTTGCACGTGCCGGTCTTCGGATCGGCCGGCGTGAACATGGTGTAGGTCGCGGTGCTGAACTCGTCTTGCCCGAGCGGCGCCGGGTTTTTGATCCAGTACTCGATCAGCTTGATGTTGGGATCGCTGAGGCTCGGGAAGACCTGGCCACCGCCGTGGAAGACGTTGAGCACCAGTGGCTTGACGACGAGCCGGCTCTGCAGCGGATTGCCGACGATGACCATCCCTTGCGCCGAGTAGAAGTTCTTGTAGATGTCGGTGGCGCGGATGACGTCCGGCGTATTGGCGGGAGCCGACACGTCGACCGGCTGCGCGCCGGGGATCAAACGAAGAGCGCCGCCGGTGCCCGTCACCGTGTCGTGACAGCCACCGCCGGCGCAGGTGTTGCTGGTCGCGGCCCCCTGGGCCAGGAGTTGCGCCAGGAAGATCGGGTTAATGCACTTCTGGAAGTACGCGAAGGAGAGGTGCTGGTTCCCCAGCGCGCTGTCGGGGTTGCTCACCACCGGCGGGTTGCCTAGTGGATTCGATGAGCCTCCGCAAGCCGCCAGGGTCCCCAGCAACGTGATCGAGAGAAGCGTCCTTCGCAGTACGGTCATCAGCGTCAACAGCCTGTGGCGATCCAGCTGGCAATGGTGTTGTAGTTAGCGCTGCCGATCGGCAGGATCGCCGTCGTCTGCGGCGTGGCCCGCGTGGTCGGATGGGGCACCGTCGAGGGCTTCTTCAGCAGGTAGTTCGAAGCCGCGTTGCACGCGTTCGAGATCATCGACAGAGTCACTCCGTAATCTCCTCGCGCATCGCCCGTGAGCACGAAGCGGTTGTTGCGGAACGATGTGCCGATGGGCACTGCGGACATGCTACTTCCGATGGCCTGGTGGCAAGCCGCTGCGCACGTCGTAGTGAGGATCGGCAGGACATCCTTCTCGAAACTCGCCATGCTCAATCCGTTGATGGTCCGCACGTTCGCGCCCGGATCGAAGGGATCGTTGTAGAACTGCGCGCCGAGATCCATCCATTCGGCGATCAGGCGCTTCTCCGCGGCGTTGAGCATGGTCGCGTGGTTGGGCGCGCCAGCCGGCGGGTTCGGGTGAGCGGCGCGCGCGTCGGCGCCCGACAGCAGGGTCTGCCCGGTCATGATCTCCATCAGGTGGCTCTTGCTCGCCATCCCGAGAGCATCGCCCTCGCTCGCCATGTTGTCGACCAGCGCCGGCCCGCGCACGATCTCGAGCACGCCTTCGCGGATGCGAGTCACGGGAAGCCCGGTCACGGCGTCGAACTGCGGATCGCCGAGCAGGAGCTCCTCGTACGACTCGGTACGCCCGGTGCCGGCCGTGGTCGCGCTCAGGTCGAGCTTGATGTTGTCGTTGTGGCAGCCCGTGCACGTGTTGGCGCCGCGGTTGAGCGTCCAGATCGGCGCGATGTGGGTCGGGTAGTTGATCAGCCCGTTGACCGGCGCCGCGGTTGCGAGGTCGTCGGCGGCGACGGCATTGCCCGTGTACTTGAGGGCGATCGACGGCCGCGCGGCGACGCCCGGCTTGGTCGTGTCGGCCCAGTAGTCGCTGAACAGCATGTCGCCGACCAGCTTGAGCGCGTTGG
>JBDSLQ010000044.1:0-7025 GCA_039916285.1 Caldimonas sp. | reverse complement strand
GCCTTCGTGGCGATCCCCCAGCCGCCTTGATGTTGAACTCGTTTCGCGCCCGCTGCCAGTGGGTGACTGCCTCCTCAATCCTGCGTGATCCATGTCACCGCAGTGGTCACTGCCAGCCAGCTCGCGGCGGCGGCGAGGCCCACAAGCACGATCCAGAGCATCGCTCGCCGGCTGGGCAGATGAACGATCTTGTGTGCCATTTGGATGGCCTTAGGCTTTAGCCGCAGTGAGGTGGGCGATCAGTCGCAATATCAGGCCGCCTTGGGCGACAGCCAGATCGGCCGCGTGACCGCCTTGTCCGACTCGAGTGTGCCCACCGTGTCCGCCAGCGACTGCAATGGCGCCAAAATACTGCCACTCAGCACATCCGCCTCGCGAAGCGCCACCACCGGCATCGGCGCACTGCCAACGATGGTGGCAACCTCATCTGCGGCATTGAAAGCGCCCCGTCTCGACATGACGCAGACCAGTGAAATCTCGCATGTGGGGCGCGTCGAGCTGTTCGCGTACAGCCGGCGCAGAAACGCGCGCATCGGCGACGCCAGCCGGCCGACCCAGATGGGCGTCAGGATCACGAGCCGATCAAATCTCGCCACCTTCGGACCCTCGTATGCATAGGGCGCGGAACGCGCAAGAAGCGACTCGATCACACAGCGCAGATCGCCACCGATGCCTGTGCGCGGTCGCTCATCACGCACCTCCCCGATCGACCAGCCGGTGAGCTGTTGCAGTTGCTGGGCGGCCTGCCGGGTGGTGCCGGTGCGCGAGTAGTAGCTGATCAGTACGTTGGTCATTGCAAACTCCCTAGCTTGGTGTCTCGGCCAATCGACACAGCTCAATGCACCATCAAGACCGGCAGCGTCATCGACTCCAGGATCGTGCGCGTGGCACCGCCGAGTACCCATTCGCGCGCGCGGCTGTGGCCGTAGCAGCCCATCACGAGAAGATCGGCCCCCAGATCCGATGCCTGCGACAGCAGGCTTTCACCGGCATTGCCGTGCTCGGGTCCGCCTTGGTGGAGGGTCGCGGTGATGCCTTGTGCCGTCAGATATTCCTGCAGGGACTGCAAAGCGATCGCTGGCTCTTCGTCGTAGCAGACCACGTGCACATGGCCGGCTCGGCGCAGCCAGGGCAACGCGGCCGACACCGCCCGCGCGGCTTCGCGCGTTTCCTTCCAAGCCACGAGCAGGGTGCGACCGATCGGCGCGATCGCTCCGGCATACGGCACCACGAGGGCAGGTCTTCCGGTATCGACCAACAGGTTCGGCACAAAGTCGGCAGGGAGTTCGCCGGCCGAGGGGTCCTTGGGATTTCGCTGTCCGACGATCACCAGGTCGGCGTAGAAGGCCCGCCGCGTGAAATCCCAAAACGCGTCGCTCTTCGAATCGGACCATTTCAGCCGCGGCGAAACGGCGCTGGCCATCAGAAACGAGGCTTTCGCCGCCTTGCGGCCCTCCTCATCGAGGTCCATCATCATGGCCACTGCCGCCGCACTTCCTTCCATCGCGACCGGAAAGCGCAGCAGCGACGCCATCGCACCATACAGCCCGGTCACCTGGGCATCGAAGGTCTCGGCCAGATGCCGGGCGACCTGGACGCGTTCTGCGGTGCGGGACGAACCGTCCAGGTGCAGCAGGATCGACTTCGGGGTCTGCATGGCGAACTCCTTCAGAGAGTTGGGATGAATCGACGCAGCTTAAGTACGTCCGGACGCCGCGGCCTTGCGCAGCATCAATCCGCGGCGATGAAGAAGCCGCACTGCGAAGCTCGACCGCGCGCAACCACGCGGGCTCCGCGCCTGCCTACACTGCGTCCACTGTCCGTGGGCAACGGCTCGCCGACTCGCAAGAAGCGTTCGCATCCCAACTTCCCTTTCAGAACGTCGCCTGGTC
The DNA here is from genome assembly GCA_039916285.1 of Caldimonas sp. Taxonomy (GTDB): domain Bacteria; phylum Pseudomonadota; class Gammaproteobacteria; order Burkholderiales; family Burkholderiaceae_C; genus Schlegelella_A. Next base: position 5,133 of record JBDSLQ010000044.1, on the reverse strand, counting down.
GATGCAAACAACCTCCAGACCATCGGGCAACAAAAATGGCGACGCGCGCCTTCCGCCCAAGCCTCATGGCGGCGGCAGCGTCATCCGGTCGTCATTGCCGGAGGCGGCCTCGCCGGTCTGACGCTGGCCTGCGATCTGGCCCAGCGCGGCATCGCCGTGGTGCTGCTCGACGACGACGACACCATCGGGGTGCGCGGCGCTTCGTCGCGCGGCATTCGTTTACGCGCAGAAGAGCCTCGAATGCTTCGAGCGCCTCGGCGTCTACGAGCGCATTCGCGCCAAAGAACGGGAGCGCCAGTGCCGACCTCGACGCTCGCCTCGTGCTGCTGCTCGCCACCAGGTCGGCGACCAGGCGGTGCTGCTCGAGTGCATCAGCGCGGCATTGGCCGCCCGGCGCCCCGGTTGAGCCCGAGCCCCGGCGGCGACGCGCTTACGCCGCCTGGGTCGCAAGCCGCTCGCAGCGCGTGGCGTCGATGGGCTGCCCGGCGGCGCGGAAGCGGGCGCCGGCGGTCGCGAACAGGGCTTCGGTGTGGTCGGCCGGCGCGCCCTTCGCCGCCGCGATGTGCCCGCGCACCTCGGCGTGCGCCGCGTACCAGCCCGGCAAGCGCATGACCACATCGGCGAGGTAGGCGCACTGGGTCTCGTGCTGCTCCGCAAGCTCGATCTCGCCGGCACGCGCCGCCGCGATGGCGGCCGGCACGGCGAACGTGATGCGGCAGCCCGGACAGGTCTCGAGCGGCCCGCGCACCGAGGCGGCGGCGTCGTGCAACACATGGAGCGCGGCGTCGTGATCATCGGCGTGCAGCGCGATCCGGGTGCCGTAGATGCGGTCGAGCAGATGAAAGCCGATGTCGGTCTGGCGAGCCAGGTCCAGCGCTTCGTCGAGGAGCGTCCGAGCTTCCTGGCGATGGCCTTCGTGCAGCGCCAGCTCGGCGAGGCGCTGCAACGACAGCGCCTCGCCGACCGAGGCGCCGATGGCGCGATGCAGCCTCGCCCCTTCGCGCAGGTGCTGACGTGCCGGCACCAGGTCGCCGGCCAGCCACTCGGCTTCGCCGCGCAGCGTGGTGCCGAAGGCCTGGCCGCGGGCCGCGCCGAGCCGCCGGGCCTCGGTGGCGAGCGCGTCGGCGAAGGCGATGACGTCGGCGTACGGTCGCGCCCCGTAGAGGAAGCGCTGCGTGATGCAGAGGTGACCGTCGAACACCCGGACGGCCAGGTGCGGCACATGCGTCGTCTCCTGCAGATCGGCCCAGACGCTTTGATGCAGCTCGCCTCGGGCATGGGCAGCCGCCGCCTGGGCCCAGGAAGCGACGACGATCGATGCGGTGTCGCCCGACTGCAATGCCAGCCGCCGCGCCTCCGCCGATTTCGCCGTGCCGATCGCCGGGTCGGTGGCGCCGAGCGCCGCCGCGCCGCTGTACGCGAGCGCCTCGCAGAGCTTGCCGTCGAGGCTGGCCGGCTTCAGGCCCGCCAGCAGCACCAGTGCGCCTTTCGGATCGCCCTGCTTGACCTGGGCCAGCGCCGCCTTGGCGAGCAGGTCGTGCGCTGCTGTCCCGCCGGCCATGTCGGCGGCGAGACGGTAGGCGGCCAGCGCCGCCGGATCGCCGACCGCATCGAGCGCTTCGGCACGTAGGCGCAGTGCCTCGGCGTGCTGCGGCTCGACGGCCAGCAGCGGCTCGAGCTGCTGGAGGGCGTCGCCGAAGGCGGCCAGCCGCGTGGCATCGCGGGCCGCTGCCAGCAGCCAGGGAACGGCTTCACGCGCCTGGCCGCCGGCGCGCCAATGGCGGGCGATGTCGGCCGGTGCCGCGTCCTGCTCGGCCAGCAATTCGGCGATGCGACGGTGCATCTGGGCGCGCCGGTGCGGCGCGATCGGGTCGACCAGGGCCTGGCGAACGAGATCGTGACGGAAGCGGAAGCGGCTGCCGACCGGCACGAGCACGCCTTCGACGAGCGCGGCGTCGAGCGCCAGCATGGCCGAGGCCTGCGCCGCCTCGGCCAGCGCCTCGACGGTGGCCAGCTCGACCGTGTCGGCGCACAGGGCCAACCAGCGGAGGAGTGCCATCGCCTCGTCGGCGACGTCGCACAGGCGCGCCAGCACCGCCTCGGCGGTGCTCGCCGGCAACCGCTGCTCGCGATCCGAGGCAGCGCAGCGCGCGAGCTCGATGGCCGCGAACGGATTGCCTTGCGCCACGCCGACGACCCGGCTCACCACCTCGGGCGCCAACGAGGCAGTGGCCGCGCGCAGGACGAGGCGGCGGCACTCGTCGTCGTCCAGCGGCTCGACGTCGACGACTTGCAACGCGCCGGCCGCCTGCAGCCGCGCCAAGCTGCGCGCGAGCGCCGTCCCCGCGGCCGGCGGTCTCGCGCCGAGCAGGACGCAGAGGGGCGCGCCGCTCATCACGAGCTGGGCCAGCACGTCGACATCGGCGTCTCCGGCGAGATGGGCGTCGTCGACCTGGAGGAGGACGTCGGCGCCGCCCGACGAAGCCAGCAGCAGCCGCCGGATGGCGCCGACGACCTGGTGGCGGCCCAGCGGGCCGGGCAAGGCCTGCGCCGGAGCGACCAGCGGGCTGAGCAGAGCCAGGACATTGCGGGCGGCGTCGCCGATGCGGTCGAGCAGCGCCCGGTCGTGGAGCAGCACGCGCTCCGCGATGGCGGCGACGACCGCGTAGGCCCGGCCCGAGCCGGTCGCCTGCACCCGTAGCGTGCTCCAGCCGCGCTCCTGCGCCTGGCTGACGATTTCGCGGCCGAGCGCGCTCTTGCCGATGCCGGCGTGGCCTCGCAGCAAGATGCCGCCGGGACGGTCGTCGGGCGCCAGCCCGAGCCAGGCGACCGCCTGGGCGATCGGCACGGCGCGGCCGACGAAGGCCGGACCGGTCGACTGCAGCCCGGCGATGCAGCGTTCGTAGAGCGCGGCGGTCTGCCGGTCGGGCGCGACGCCCAGCGAGGCCTGCAGCGCCTCGCGCAGCTGGGCGTACCAGCGCAGGGCGGTGGCTCGGTTGCCAGCTTCGAGTTCGCGCTGCATCAGCGCGCGGTGGGCCGGCTCGTCGGTCGGGTCGAGCTCGGCGAGCTTGCTCCAGTGCCCGGCGACGCGCAGCAGCTCGAGGTGCAGCGCACGCAGCCGCTCGCTCGTCGCCTCGGTCCAGGGTTCGTACTGCGCGCCCGGCAGGAGGTCGCCGGCGTACGCCTCGGCGGCCTCCGCGCAGGCGGCTGCATCACGGCGTTGCAGCGCTGCGGCGGCACTGCGCTCGAAGTCCTCGGCGTCGACGCGCACTGGGCGGTCGGGCCAGAGCAGCACCTCGCCGCCTTGCACGACGACGCCGTCGTGCCTGCCGAGGGCCTGACGGGCGTGGTGGGTGGCCTTGCGCAGGTTGGCCTGGCCGGCGTCGGCCTTGAGCTGTGGCCACAGCGCGTCGACGACACGGTCGCGCGTCAGGCGGCGGCGCGGCTGCAGGCTCAGCAACTGCACGAGCTGGGCGGCGCGCAGGCTGGGCCACCGCTCGGCAGGCAGTTCGCTGCCGTCGACACGCACGGCGAAGCCACCGAGCAGGCGGACTTCCAGGGTCGACAGCGGCGTGCCGGAGGAATCGAAGCGGGGGATGTCCATGGGCCCAGTGTGCCGGCCGGTCGGCGCCGGCCGCAAGCCCCCGCCGCCCCAGGAACGTTTGAGGAACACGCAGTCGGCATCGTTCAGCTCGTCCGGGTCGTCCGGCGCATTTTTTCATCAGGAGACACGCATGGACACGCTCGCAGCTTCCCCCTTGTACGACCGGCTCGGTCGACGCGACGGCATTGCCCGCATCACCCGAACGATGATCGACAACCACATGGCCAATCCGCTCGTGAACGCACGCTACGCGGCCAGCGACATGGAGAAGGTCGAGCGGCGGGTGGTCGAGTTCTTCTGCGCCGGCGCCGGCGGTCCGGAGGCCTACACCGGCAAGGACATGCTCGGCACGCACAAGGGCATGAACATCAGCGAGCAGGAGTTCGTCACCGTGCTCGACGATGCGATGGCCGCGCTCGAGAGCAACGGCATCGACCCGTCCACACGCAACGAGGTGCTTGCCATCCTCTGGTCGCTCAAGGCCGGCGTCGTCCGCGTCTGAGCGCGAGACCACTGAACCCCCATCGAGGAGACTTCCATGAAGACATCCATTGCCGCGGCACGCCGCCGTTCGTCGCTCGTCCTGCTCGGACTCGTCGGCTCGTTCGCGTTCGCGGCCGTGTCGGCCCAGGGACAGGAGCCGGCCGTGACCCGAACCGCCGGCGATCCGCAGCTCGCGTGGGGCCCCTGCCCGCCGTTCCTGCCCAAGGGCTGCGGCATCGCCGTGCTGCATGGCGACCCGGGCAAGGACAACGTCGATGTCTTCCTCAAGGTGCCGGGGAAGTCCGCGCTGCCCGCGCACTGGCACACGTCCTCCGAGCGGATGGTGCTCGTGGCCGGCGAGCTTCACGTGACCTACGACGGCCAGAAGACCGCGGTCATGAAGCCCGGGACCTACGCCTACGGTCCGGCCAAGCGGCCGCACAAGGGCTTTTGCGCGAGTGCCAGCCCGTGCATCCTCTTCATCGCCTTCGAGTCGCCGCTCGACGCGGTGCCGGTCGAGACGGCGGCGGCGAAGAAGTAGGCACGGCTCCTGGCCAGAGCCGACCGGAACGCGAGCCCAGCGCCCCTGCTTGTCGACGAGGTCGGCGACACGGCGGTGCTGCGCGAGTGCATCGCCGCGGCGCTTGCCGCGCGGCGACGCTGGGTTTGCATGCGCTCAAGTGCTGAACAAATCGGCGCACTCCACTAGAAAGGCTTGCGCTCAGCTGTGACTCGTCCAGCGACCAGCGGGCTTTTCAAATTCCGGCAAGCCTCACGGTCGCGAGTGAGACGCGCCCGCAACTTAGCAGACACCAATCCACCGAAATCGTCAGGCGTCTTGCGCTGGATCAAAGGCCTGGTCGTTCGGGACGAGCAAGCTGAACCTCCCTATTCGACATGGAGAGACGATCATGAAGACCGACACACAACTGCAGCAGGACGTTCTTGCGGAACTGAAGTGGGAACCATCCGTTAACGCCGCCAAGATCGGCGTCGAGGTGAAAGACGGCATCGTGACCCTGGCCGGTCACGTCGACAGCTTCGCT
>JBDSLQ010000043.1:0-4552 GCA_039916285.1 Caldimonas sp. | reverse complement strand
CGAACGTGCCGACGGCCAAGGAGCTCGGCTACAACGTCGTCTCGACCTCGCCCTACGGCCTGGTCGGGCCGAAGGGAATGGACCCGGCCGTCGTTCGCGCCCTGCACGATGCGTTCAAGAAGGCCATGGACGAGCCGCGCCACATCGAGCTGCTCGACCAGTTGAACCAGGACGCCTGGTATCGCAGCGGCGACGACTACGCGGCGTGGGCCCGAGAGACCTTCGCCAGAGACAAGGCCCTCATCGAGAAACTCGGTTTGGCGGCCAAGACCTGATCGCGGTCGGCCGGCAGCGATGCCCGACCTCGCCGCCGACCTGCCCGCCCACCTGCGCGCCATCGACGCCGAGCGGCAGCGCCGCGCGGCGCTGCCGGCGCTGCTCGCGAAGGTGACTGCGTTGAAGGCGTTCCAGCAGCGCCGCTTCTCGCACACCTATGCCGACCTGCTCGCGAGCGCGCGCTACGCCGCGGCGGCGCGTTATTTCCTCGACGAGCTGTACGGGCCGAACGACTTCACGACGCGCGACGCCCAGTTTGCCCGCGTCGCGCCGATGATCGCGCGGGTGTTCCCGGACCACGTCGCGGCGACGGTCGGCGTCCTGGCCGAGATGCACGCGTTGTCCGAGACCCTCGACACCGCCATGGGCCTCGAGCTCGACGACGGGCGTATCGACGCGCGCGCCTACATCGCGGCGTGGCAGCGGGTCGGCCGCAGCGCCGACCGGGAACGCCAGATCGAGCTGACGATCGGCATCGCCGGCCACCTCGATCGGATCACGCGCCTGCCGATGCTGCGCAACGCCTTGCGCCTGATGCGCGGACCGGCGCGCGCTGCGGGACTGGCCGAGCTGCAGCGCTCCCTCGAAGCCGGGTTCGACGTCTTCCGCGCCCTGAAGGGCGCCCGGGAATTCGCGGCGCTCATCGGCGCGCGTGAGCGTGCGCTGGCGGCGGCGATCTTCGCTGCCGATGCGGGCGGGTCAGGCAGCGCATCGTTGAATCGCGCCCTGGCGAGCCTGCCGTCGGACGTCTGAGAGCCCCGGAGTCCACCGGGCGACTGCTCGCTAGTCCGAGCGATTGAGGGGGCGCTTCTTGCCGGTGATCATCGCGACGACCAGGTTCTCGCGCCAGCGCCATCCCATGATCGCGACACCTGCAAGATGCACCGCGACGGCGATCAGCAGCGCATCGGCAAGGGCGGAATGAATTTCGCGGATGCCGTCGTCGCCCCAGAAGGCGTCGAGCCGGCTGATCCAGCCGGTGACGCCGAGCAGCAGCACCAGGATCCACAGCAGCCACACCATCCAGAGACCGAGCGGATCGTGGCCGGGGGTTCGCGGCGTTCCGCCGCGCAGATAGCCGAGCGTCGCCTTCAAAGACGGCCGCAACGCCGGCAGCCCGGCGCTGCCCCCGGCGAACGCGCCCCACAGCAGCCGGGCGACGACCACGCCGGCCGCCACGTAGCCGATGACGCGATGAAGCCAGCCGCCGTCGTCCCAGAAGACATCGAACAGCACCAGGGCAGCGAGCGCCCAGTGCAGAAGGCGAACGGCCGCGTCCCATGCGGCGACGCGGCCGTGCGGAGCAGGCTCCCGCGGATGGGAGCCCGGCATCGCCTTACTTCTTGATCTCGGTCTTGACCGGCTCGAGCGTCTTGGCGTCGTAGTAGACCTCGACGTTCTTGCCGTCCTTGTTCTTGCCGTAGATCTCGTAGCAGTTGCCGTCGACCTTGAACTTGCTGATCGTGTAGCCCTGCGCCTGGATCTTGGCCTTGGCGTCGGCTTCGCTCATCCATTCGGCCTTCGGATAGGCCTTGCAGTCGGCCTTGGCGAAGGCTGCCGCGGAGAAGGCGCTGGCAACGCCGAGAACGACGATGGAGACGATCGATTTCACGGGAGCTCCTTGCAGGGATGAGAAGGCTCAGATCGTAGCATGCATTTGCGAATGCGAACGATTCACGTTGCGCCGGCCATCATTTTCTGACGCGCTCGGTTTGTGTTCGAGCATCCCGCGGCCGCAACTGAACGGGAGCCTTCGCGCGGCTCGCCGCGGCCCCGGTGCACCTGTAGACTGCGGCCGCTCCTTCGCCCGAAGGGGCTCGGTGATGTCGCCGCGCACCACGAGCAACCATGCGCGATCCGGGGAACAGGCAGGCGCGCAAGGTGCTGCGAGGGTCGGCGCAGCCGCGCTCGCCGGCGGCGGCACGCCATCGCAGGCTCGTCGATCGCATCGCGAAGCTGACCGGGGCAGGGCGGGTGCTCCTGCTGCTCGATGGCGCCGACGGTCTCGCCCTCGCCGCCGCGCGCCTGCCGGCGGGCGAGGACGCCGGCAAGCTGCACGCGGCGATCGCGCCGTGGATCGACGACGCCCGGCGCTCGCGTCGCGCGCGCCTGCGCGTCGGGCCGGGCGGCGCACCGCGGGTCGCGCAGCGCTCGTGCATCGTCGCGCCGTTGCTCGACGGACGCGCGCTCGTCGGCATCCTGTACGTCGACATCGACGGCACCGCGGGCCGGCTCGCCTCGGCCGATCGCGAGCTGGTCGCCGCGCTCGCCGAGCAGGCGGCGAGCGAGCACGCCGCCCGCCTCGCCGCCGCGCGCCTGGCCGGGGAGAACGAGCGGCGCAACGCCGAGCTGGCGGTGATCGCGAGCATCCAGCAGGGGATCGCCGGCTCGCTGTCGTTCAATGCCATCGTCGAGCAGGTCGGCGACAAGCTTCGCGAGCTGCTTCACCTCGAAAGCATCGGCATCCGCTGGTACGACCACGACACCCGCACCGTCCACTTCCTCTACGAGATCGAGCACGGCAAGCGGGTGACGATGGCATCGGTGCGGCCGTCGCAGGCCCGCTGGGGCGAGGTCACGTCGGACCGCGGCGTCATCGTTCGCAACACCGCCGCCGAGGTGGCCGCAGCCGGCGTCGCGCCGGGCACCGAATGTTCCCTATCGACCCTGACGGTGAAGATAGTTGCCCAGGATCGCGTCGTCGGCGTCGTCCTGGTGGAGAGCTTCGAGCGCGAGTACGCGTTCGGCGAAAGCGACATCCGGCTGCTGCAGACGATCGTCGCCAGCATGGGCGCCGCGCTCGAGAACGCGCGCCTGTTCAACGAGGCACAAGAGGCGCTGCAGCAGCAGAAGGCCTCGGCCGAAGTGCTCGCCGTCATCAGCAGCTCAGTTGCCGACACGCAGCCGGTGTTCGACAAGATCCTCGACAGCTGCAAGCACCTGTTCGGCGGCGACGAGCTCGACGTGCTGCTGGTCGACGACCAGGGGCAGCTGCAGGTGGCCGCCTACGTCGGCAAGGCGCGCGACGCGGTGATGGCGACCTTCCCTGCGCCGGTGGCCGGCTCGGCACCCGGCCGCGCGATCAGCGAACGGCGCGTCGCGCATTACGCCGACGTCCTCAACGATCCCGACACGCCGCCGGTGCTGCGCCGGGTCGCCAAGCTGGCGGGCTACCACTCGGTCGCCTTCGCGCCGATGCTGTGGGAGGAGCGCGGCATCGGCGTCGTCGGCGTGGCGCGCTCGCGCGGCCCCTTCAGCGACAAGGAGCTCGCGCTGCTGCAGACCTTCGCCGACCAGGCCGTGATCGCGATCCAGAATTCGCGACTGTTCAAAGAGACCAAGGAGGCGCTCGAGCAGCAAACGGCGACCGCCGGCATTCTGAAGGTCATCGCGGGCTCGCCGTCCAACGTCCAGCCGGTCTTCGACGCGATCGTCCGAAACGCTGTGACGATCTGCGACGCGCTCTTTGCGAACGTGTTCCGGTTCGATGGCGAGATGCTGCACTGGGGTGCCAGCCACAACCTCGCGCCGGAATCGGTCGAGATGCTGCGCGGCAGCTATCCGATGCGTCCCACTGCCATGCAGATTTCGGGTCGGGTCATCACCAGTCGGGCGATCGCGGGCTCGGCGGACGTGCTGTCCGATCCCGACTATGACCAGCGTTTCGCTATCGCCGGCGGCTGGCGCCGCATCCTGGGTGCGCCGATGTTGCGCGACGGCGAGCCGGTCGGCGTGATCGTCGTCGGCTGGCGCGAGGCTGGACCGATCCCTCCGCGCTACGAGGAGATCCTGAGCACCTTCGCCGACCAGGCCGTGATCGCGATCGAGAACGTGCGCCTCTTCAACGAGACCAAGGAGGCGCTCGAACAGCAGACCGCGACGGCGGAGATCCTGCGCGTGATCAGCGGCTCGGTCACCGACACCCAGCCCGTGTTCGACGCCATCGTCCAGAGCTGCCGGCGCCTGTTCTCCGGCAAGGCGGTCGCGCTGGCCATGCCGCGCGGCGACATGCTCGGGTTGGTCGCGTTCGCCCGCGACCGGGGCATCGGATCCCTCGAGCCCTGGCCGCTCGATCGCGGCAGCGGCGCAGGCGCCTGCATCATCGATTCACGCCTGATCGTCGTCCCCGACACGGCCGAAGCGGCGCGTGAGTTCGTGCGCATGCCGCAGCTGGCGACCGCGCTCGGCTACCGATCCTGCCTGTTCGTGCCGCTGCTGCGCGAAGGCAAGGCGATCGGCTGCCTGGCGATCCTGCGCGCGTCGGCGGGCAAATTCG
>JBDSLQ010000042.1:0-19951 GCA_039916285.1 Caldimonas sp. | reverse complement strand
CAACTCATCGCGGTACCGTACGACCTCGCCGCGCTCGCGCTCGGCGCGTGGCTCGCCAATCGCAACTGGAGGAGGACATCGGCATGACAAGCGCATCCCCGGCAAGGCCTGCACGCTGGCGCGCCACGGCATGGATGGTCGTCGCGGCGATGCTGATGCCGACGCTGCTGGCGTGCACGACAGCACCGGCCTTGCCTGCCGCGCGCCCCGCGGCGACGCCCGCCGCGCCGCAAGCAGCGCGTCTCGACGGCATCGTCGTCGACGGCAGCCGCGCCGCCCAGGGGCGCGAGCCCGGGCTGGTCGCCTTCACGCGCGACGGCTATCGCCAGGACGCGTATGCCGGCCTCGAGCTGCGCAGCGGCGACCACATCGAGACCGGGCCGCGCGCCCACGCGGTGATCCGCTACCCCTCTGGCACCGAGGTGCTCATGCGGCCGAACAGCGGCGGCCGCATCGGTTCGCTGACCGAGTTCTTCGGCGAGGTGTTCGTCAAGGTGAGGGGAATCTTCTCGGTCGACACGACCTTCGTCAAGGCCGGCGCGCGCGGCACGGCGTATCTGGTCCGGACCTACGCGGGCGGGACCACCGGCGTCACCGTCGTCGAAGGGGCGGTCGAAGTCGGTTCGACGACGGGCGCCTGGCCATCGGTCGCGATCGGCGCCGGAACGTCGACGCTGGCTCACCCGCGTGCGCCTCAGCCCATGGCGGCGAGCCTCGAAGACCTCGCGCGCACCCGCGAATGGGTCGAGCGGGTCGAGCAGTTCGCGCCGCCGCCGCGCGGCGCGTCGCGTGCGGGCGTGGTCGGCGCCGTCGTGATCGGCGCCCTCATTGCCGGAATCGTCGCGAGCCGGGACAGGGACTCGCGGCCGCGCGAGCCCGATCGCCCGCGCGACTCGCCGCGCGACTCGCCGCCGCCGCGTGATCCGCCCCCGCCGCGCGATCCACCACCCGCGCGCCCGCTCGACGCCCCACGCGCGATCGATCCCGGCATCGCACGCGGGCCCGGGCCCCAGCTCGACTGCCGGCGCGGCGTGACGCTGCGCTGGTCGCCGGTCGCCGGCGCGCGGGACTACGTCGTCGCGATGGAAGGGCAGGCCGCGCGACGAGGCTGGACCGCGCTGCGCGTCGCTCCGACCGCCGCGACGCAGGTGCGGGTGTCGGCCGACCAGGGCCTCGGATCCGCCAACCGCTGGTCGGTGCGCGCGCGCGGCACAAGCGACGGGCCGTCGTCGCAGACGCTCTACTTCCTCTGCGATTTCAGCGGCGTGCGCTGAGCGGCCTCAGGTCGGCGCGATCTTGAGATCGGCGCGCGGGGTCCAGCCCGCGTCCTCGCTCGCAGTCTTGGGCGCGCCGAGGAACAACCGCTCGAGCGGGATCGACTGCGCCGCCAGGTAGTCGCGGACCGCCACGCCGCGGCGCACCGCGAGCTGCTGCATCGCGTCGTCGGCGATCGTGATGCCGGCGAGGAGAAGCGCCTCCATCTCGGCCGGCGGCAGGTCCTTGGCGAGGCCGATGACGTTCTTCGGCTTGACGATGTCGGCGCGCCGGTAGACCTCCTTCAGCAGCGCCAGGTACTCGGCCTCGCTCACAGCCACCTCGGCCTGCGCGCTGGCGCCGGCCGAGACTGCCTGGCGACGCTTCTCGGCGCGGACGAACTGCGCCAGCCGCTCCTTCTTCCAGGCATCGCGCTCGCGGTCGAGGCGGCTCTCGCCGGTGACCGTGAGCGTCAGCGCCGGACGGTCGGCGAGCGCCTTGGCGATCTTGTCGAGGCTCTCTCGCGCGCGCGCGTCGAGCGTCGCCGCCCCGGGCGCGAATTCGACCCGCGAGAGCTCGCTGCCACCGCCGCCGAACGCCGACGCGAGCAGCGCGAACGGCGCCGTCACCGCCTTGGCGAGGAGGTTCGTGATCACCTTCCAGAGCACGCCGCCGAGCGAGAACTGCGGGTCGTTGATCGAGCCACTGACCGGCAGGTCGAGATCGATGACGCCGTGACGGTCGGCCAGCAAGGCGACGGCGAGCTTGACCGGCAGGCTCGCGGTGGAGCCTTCGACCTTGTCGCCGAAGGCGAGCTGGTGGAGGACGATCTTGTTGCTCGCCGTCAGCTCGCCGCTCGGCTGGACGACATAGGCGAGGTCGACGCTCATCTTGCCGCGCTCGATGCCGTAGCCCGAGTACTTGATCGCGTAGGTCGAGAGCGGCGGCAACTCGAGGTCGCGCACCTTGGCCTTGAGGTCGAGCGCGAGCGGCTTGGCGAGCGGGTTGACCTTGCCGCTGATTTCGAGCGAGGCCGTGCCCTCGACGCGGCCCTGCAGCATGAGTGCGGCTAGCTGCGGCGGCTGGCCCGGCGCGGGCGCCTCCGACGAGAACGCGGCCAGGCGGCCGCTCAGCTCGCTGAGGTTGGCGTTGTAGTTCGGCTTGACGAAGCGATCGTTGTAATTGACGCGACCGCCGGCGACCACGATCGGGCCGAACTTGACGATCGCAGCGGGCGCCGCCGCGGCGACGGCGGGCGCAGGCGCGGGCGGTGCCGCCACGCCGCTCGCCGCGGCGGCAGCCGCTGGCGTTACCCGCGCGACGTCCTGCAGGTTGAGGCGGCCGCTCTCGTCGAGGACGACTTGCGCGAAGAAGTCGCTCAACGCGGTCTCGGCGACGGTCAATCGGGTGGCCGCGCCGGGCGCCATCGCCAGCTCGATGCCGCGCAGCGAGAGAGCTTTCCAGTTGAGGAGCTGGCGGCCGCCCCCCGTGCCTTCGCGCGACATCGCCACAGCGCGCGAGCCGGCGGCGCGGTCGGTGGCGGCGCTGGTGGCGCTGGTGGCGCTGGTGGCGCGGAAGTCGTCGATCGTCGCATCGCCGCGCACGGCCAGGGTCGAGCCGGCGCCGGCGCGCTCCCAGCGCACGTCGCCCTTGAAGCTCGTCTGCGCCTTCTGCACGTCGATGTCGAACAGGTCGTCGAGGTAGGGATCGAGCAGGTGCAGCGGTGCGTCCTTGACGAGCACTGCCGCCTGCGCGCTCGCCGGCACGCCGGCGACGAAGCCGGCGAGCTCGCCGCGGGCGTCGACGCTGCCGACGACGCCGCTGCCGACCGCCTTGCCGCTCGGCTCCGCTGGCACCGTGACCCGCGCCGCGACGTGGAACGGCGCCTTGGCGGCGCCGTCGAGGGCGAGGCCGCGCAGCTGGACGGCGAGATCGAGGACGTCAAGCGCGACCGGCAGCGGCGCGCTCCGGTCGACGAAGCCGACGCGGCCGCGCTCGATCGCAAGCTCGCCGAGCGCCAGGCGCCAGGAGGGCGTGCTCGCGCTCGAGCCCGACGCCGACGCGATCGCCGCGGTCGGGTCGCCCGGAGACGCAGGCGCGCTGGCAGGCGTGGCGCCCCAGCGCTCGAAGCTCCAGCGGCGCTCCTTGTCGCGTTCGATGCGCAGCCGCGGCGAGCTCATCGCGAAGCGGCCGATCGATGCCGTGCGTGCCGCGGTGTCGACGCGCACCTCGCGGGCCTCGACGAGATCGGCGGTCGCCTCGGGCGCGGCGGCCTCGCCAAGAACGAGCCGTGCCAGTGCAAGGCGATTCGCGGCGATCTTGAGCTGCGGCGCGCCCGAGCCGACGCGCCAGTCGAGATCGAGCTCGGCGCTCAGCTCCCCCGCCAACTGCGGTGCGAGGACGCTGCGCATGTAGGGGCGAAGCGGCACCAGCGGCAGCGCCGCGAGCGAGAGCTTGACCGTCGCGCCGGCCGTGTTGCCCTGCCCGGAAAACGCGAGCTTGCCGCGATCGTTGCCGGCGCCGAGCAGGCCCTCGCCTCGGAAGACGACCGGCGCGGCCATCGGCCAGGCGATCTTCTCGGCGTTCAACGAGAAGTCGGCGAGCGCTAGCGCCGCGGCCGGGCTCGTCGTCGCGTCGGTCCAGTCGAGGCGGCCGGCGTGGAGCGCGAGCGCCGCGACGCTGACGCGCCACGGCGCCGGGGCGGGCGCCGCCGACGCGACGACGGCACTTGCCGCGCTCGCGCCGCTCGTCGGCAGCGGCACGCGCGCGACGGGCGGCGCCGCACCGCCTGCTCCCTCCGCCGCCAGCAGGAGGTTGACGCGTCCCGCCGCGTTGCGCGCGGCGAGGACGTGCGGCGCGTCGATCTCGACCGACTTCAGTCGCACCAGACGCTCGAGCGGGCGCAGCTCGTCGATCTGCACCTTGACGCTGCCGACTTTCAGCAAATCGTTCGCGGCCGCGTCGACGACCCCGATGCCGGTCGCGCCGACAGCGCCGGTGACGTTGAGCGAGAGCTTCGGGCGCTGCTCGAAGGCGACGACGACGTCGGCGTTCAGCGTCGCCGCCCGCAGCTGCGCCGGCAGGCCGCGCGGCAGGTAGCCGAGGTAGGGCGCGACCGCTAAGCCGTCGAGCTTGAGGCGCAGCTCGCCGTTGCCACGCTCGGCAAACGGCGTCGCCGCGCCAGCGGTATCGAAGCGGCTGCCGTCTAGCGCGAAGGCGAGGCGGGGCTCGACCTTGATCTCGCGCTCCGAGGGCAGCGAGCTGATGAAGGGAATCGCCAGCTCGAGGCTGCGCAGGCGGTGCGTGGCCGCCAGCGGCACGTCGACGAAATCGGCGCCGCCGCCGCTGACGACGATGTTGTGGACGGCGAAGCGCACCGGACCGCGGTCGGCGTCCGCGGGCGGCGCAGCGGCGAGGCGCTGCAGCACGTCGTCGACGTCGTAGCGGCCTTCTCCGGTGCGGCTGACGCGCAGCATCGGCGCCTCGATCTCGAGGCGATCGATCACCGGCGCGAGCCGGAACAGCGAGACGAAGGCGACGTCGGCGTAGACGCGCCGCGTCGCGAGCAACGGCGGCGCGCCGTCGCTAGCGCCGGCCAGCGCGAGGTCGGCGATCGTCAGCTCGAGGGTCCAGGGGTTGAACGTGATCCGGCCGACGCTCAGGCGACGACCGAGATCGCGCAGCGCGCCCTGCTGGGCCTGCGCGGCGACGACCGGCGGCACGTAGAACCAGGCCGCGCTCCATGACACCGCGACGACGAGCGCGGCGAAAGCGACGCGCAGCCAGACCTTCGTCGAGCCGATTGGGTGGATGCGCGCGTGCGGAAGCTCCATGCGGCGGATTCTGCGGTCGGCGACCGCGCCGCGCGCGGCGCGGCGGCGGCGCGTTGCCAGGACCTCAGCCGACCATCTCGAGGATGCTCCAGATCTCGTCGGCGACGCGGCGCATGTGCAGGTTGGGATTGGCTTCCTGCATGCCTTCGTCGTCGATGCCCTGCGCCGCGGCCTTCAACTCGGCGATGGTCGATTCCGAGAGCAGGCGGGCGATCGCCTTCAGCACCAGGCCATGGGCCACCAGGCGGGCCTCGAGCTCGCGGATTCGTTCGGAGGCATCTTCCATCGCGCCGACGAGCCTAGGCGAAGCAGTCGCGACAGGCGAGGGCCCGCGCGCGCGCGGGGACGCCGGAAAACCGACCCGCTTCGGGTAGGAGCGCTCCGACACAAAGGCAAGGTCGACCGCCCATGTCAGGACCCTTCGACGTCGCCGGCAGCGCGTTCGGCCGTGAGCACCTGCCAGGCCGACACGAACATCGCCGCGATCAGCGGCCCGATGACGAAGCCATTGATGCCGATCAGGGCGAGCCCGCCGATGGTCGAGATGAGGACGAGGTAGTCGGGGAGATGGGTGTCCTTGCCGACCAGGATCGGCCGCAGCACGTTGTCGATCAGGCCGATCACGAAGACGCCGAACGCGATCAGGCCGACGCCCTGCCAGACCTGGCCGGTGGCGAGCAGGTAGAGCGCGACCGGGCCCCAGATCAGGGCCGCGCCGACGGCGGGCAGCAGCGACAGGAATGCCATCACCACCGCCCACAGCATCGGCGCGTGCACGCCCAGAACCCAGAACGCCACGCCGCCGAGCGCGCCCTGGGCGGCGGCGACGAGGACGTTGCCCTTCACCGTCGCCCGGATCACCGTCGTGAAGCGCTCGAGCAGGAGCGTCTTGACGTGCGGAGCGAGCGGAATCGCGGCGCGGATCTCGCGCGCCACCGACACGCCGTCGCGAAGCAGGAAGAACAGCAGGTACATCGCGATGAAGAAGCCGACGATCAGGTCGAGCGCGTCCTGGCCGAAATCGACCGCGCGCCCGGCGACCGTCTGGCCGCGCTGCGCGATCGCGGCTGCGAGCCTGGCCTGGAGCCCGGCGAGGTCCGAGAGGCCGAGCCCCTGCAGCAGCCCGGTGGCCCAGGACGGCAGCGCGGCGACGATCTGCGCGAAGTAAGCGCCGAAATCGACCTGCCCGCTCTTGACGCGCTGGTACAGGCCGCTCACTTCCTGCACCAGCGATATCGCCACCAGCGCCAGCGGCAGGATGACCATGAGGACGATGACCGACAGGGTGATCAGCGCGGCAAGGCTGCGCCGGTTGCGCAGCCGGGCGGCGAGCTTGCGATAGAGCGGCTCGAACAGCAGCGCCAGCACCGCCCCCCACAGGACGGCGCCGTAGAACGGCCAGACGATCCACGCGAACGCGACCGTCAGGACGGCGAGCAGGATCAGGAACGCGCGGTGGTCGAAGGCGCGTGTCGAGGCCGGGTCCGGGCTGTTCATGGCGGGCCGAGCGCAGCTCGGCGAGGTTGTAGGCGCCGCATCGTAGCCGCGGCGGCGGCCCGGCCGGCGCGTGTGCCGTGGAACACGGCCTCCTCGAACACCGAGTAGGCGGACAGGTCGGCGTGCGCGAAATGGACGCGGCGCTGCGGCCGGGCAAGCGCGTGCAGCGCCGCGCTGCTGCGCACGCCCGGTGTCGGGATGCTCATCGCGTGGCCATAGCGCATGAGGTCGACGCGACGCAGCTTGGCCGCGAGGTCGGGGTGCGCCGGTGCCAGGTCGGCGACGACGCGGTGCGCCCAGATCCGCCAGTCGTCGCCGAGGAGGCGGCGCCGTTGCTCCGCGAGCGACGCCTCGTCAGCGCTGCCGAGCGCGAGGTAGGCGGTGAGCACGGTTGGGCCGGCGAACGGGCGCGTGCTCTGGTGCATCGCGTCGACGTAGCCGAGGCCGGCGCCGGCGTAGATGACGTTGTCCCACGACGGTGCGGCGCCGGGGCGATCGTCGAGAGCGGCCTCGAGGTGCAGGTTGGCGACCAGCCAAGGCGCATGGCGAAGGGCGCGAGCCGCTTCGGCCAGCGCCGGCGGGGGCGCTGCCAGCAGGCGTGCGGCAATGAACAGCGGCGTCGCGACGACGACGCATGCGGCGATCCAGCGCTCGCGTTGGCCCGCCGACGCGTTCCAGGCATCGACAGCGACCTCGTCGCGGCTTTCCTCGACCGCGAGGGCAACGCGGCCGGCGTGAAGCCGCTCGCCGAGCGGCGCCGCGAGGCGCTCAGCGAGCCAGGCGTTGCCTTCGGGCCAGGTCAGGACGCCATCGCCGCCGTCGCCGCCGCGCGCTTCGTCGCCGGGCGCGCGAAAACCGTGCCGGCTCGCGAAATAGTGCAGGCCCGCCCAGGCGGAGACGTGCGCGCTGCCGGCGCCGTAGTCGTCGCGGCAGCAATAGTCGAGGTACCAGCGCAGTGCGGGTGCGACCAGGCCCTGCGCGTCGAGCCATGCCGCGAACGTGAGGCGGTCGAGGGCAGCAAGGGAGTCGCTCCAGCGCGAACGCGCGGTCGGGATGTCGAAGGCGCCGTCTTCGGCCGCGGTCGCGACGGCGTTGGCAAAGGCCCGGTACTGGGCCAGCGTCGCTGCGCGCTCGGCGACCGGCAGCGCCTCGATCGGCGGCAGCAGGCCGTCGCGCCAGGCGCCGTCGATGAACAGG
The DNA here is from genome assembly GCA_039916285.1 of Caldimonas sp. GTDB lineage: Bacteria > Pseudomonadota > Gammaproteobacteria > Burkholderiales > Burkholderiaceae_C > Schlegelella_A. Next base: position 12,170 of record JBDSLQ010000042.1, on the reverse strand, counting down.
CGCTCCTGCGGGCTGTGGCAGAGCATCCGCTCGTCGTACACGGCCCGGCCGGCGACACTGCGGCGGACGCCGAAGTCATCGAGCAGCTCGATCACCTCGCTCGCGGCCGGCCCCGGCACCGGCAGGTAGTGGGCGCCGAGCGGACAGCGCATGCCGGCGATCGCGTGGCCTCGGCTGTTGCCGCCAGCCGCGTCTTCGAGCTCGAGGACGTGGCAGTCGTCGACGCCGGCGCGATGCAGCGCGCGTGCCGCGCCAAGGCCGGCGATGCCGGCGCCGACGACGAGGGCGCCGACGCGGCGCGTCGAGGCGACCGCCGGCGCGCTGCCCGACTTCGACGCCGGCCAGCCGATGCGCAGCAGGTGGCCGCGCTCGTGAGCGGCGCCGATCCAGCCGCCTTCGTAGCGACGCGAATCGTCTCGCGAGCACGCAGCGAGCGGCGCGAGCGCGGCGGCGAGGACGTCGCGGCGCGTCGGCCCCGACGCTTCGCCGCGCGGCCGCTTCAACGCTGCACCTTGCCCCATTCGTCCTCGAAGGCCTGGACGAGCACCTGGTTCGAGAGCCGGTTGACCTCGGCCGGCACGCGCGCCATGTCGGGCGGAAACTCGAACAGCGCCGGCAAGCCCGCGACGGTGAGGAAGCGCAACGACGGCGGCAGCGTCTTCGGCAGGCGGAACGGGCGCCGGCTGGCGACGATGAAGCCCCACTCGCCGAAGCTCGGCACGTGGGCGTGGTACGGCGCCGTCGCGAGGCCGGCCGCCTCGATCGTCGTCGCCACGGTCCAGAAACTCTGCCTCGCGATCAGTGGCGAGGTGGTCTGCACGACGGCGTAGCCGCTCGCCGACAGGTGGCGCTCGACCAGCTCGTAGAAGGTCCGCGTGTACAGCTTGCCGATCGCGAAATTGGTCGGGTCCGGGAAGTCGACGACGATCGCGTCGAACATCTCGTCGTGCTGCTCGAGCCAGGCGAAAGCGTCGGCGTTGACGATGCTCACCTTCGGCGAGCGCAGCGCATCGCCGTTCAAGGCGCGCAGCAGAGGCGCGGTCGAGAACAGCGTCGTCATGTGCGGGTCGAGCTCGACCAGCGTGACGCGCTCGACGCTCGCGTGCTTGAGCACCTCGCGCACCGCCATGCCGTCGCCGCCGCCGAGGACGAGGACGCGGCGCGGCGCGCCGTGGGCGGCTAGCGCCGGATGGACGAGCGCCTCGTGGTAGCGGTACTCGTCGCGGGAGTTGAATTGCAGGTTGCCGTTGAGGTAGAGCCGGACGCCGGCCGGGCTCGACGTGACGACGACGCGCTGGTACGCGCTCGTCTCGCTGTGGATCACGCTGTCGGCGTAGAAGCGGTCCTCGGCCCAGCTGGTCACGAGGTCGGCGCCGGCGAAGGCGGCGAGCAGCGCGAGGATCGTCAGCATCGCGGCGGCGACGTGGGCCGCCGGACGGCGCAGCTCGGCGCGAAAGAGCCAGATCGCCCAGACCGCGACGGCGGCGTTGAGGAGGCCGAAGAACGCGCCGGTTCGGATCAGGCCGAGCTGCGGAACGAAGACCAGCGGGAAGGCGATCGAGACGGCGAGCGCGCCGAGATAGTCGAAGGTGAGAACCTGCGAGACCAGCGTTCGCAACCCGCCCTGCGCGGGCCCGGCATGGCGCTTCAGGATCCGCATGACGAGCGGGATCTCGAGGCCGACCAGGATGCCGACGACGAGGACCAGCGCGTAGAGCGCGAAGCGGAACGACGGCGTCGCCAGCGACTGCAGCGCGAACAATGCCGCCGGCATCAGGCCGCCGATCAGGCCGACGAGCAGCTCGATGCGCAGGAACTGGGCGACCAGCTGGCGCTCCAGGTAACGCGAGAGCCACGAGCCGACGCCCATCGCGAACAGGTAGGTGCCGATGACGGTCGAGAACTGCAGGATCGAATCGCCGAGCAGATAGCTCGCGAGCGTGCCGGCGGCAAGCTCGTAGACCAGCCCGCAGGCGGCGACGATGAAGACCGAGGCGAGGAGCGCCACCTCGGCGGGGCGGATCGCCGAGGCGGCCGCGGGCACGCCGGCAGCGGCCCGATCCACCAACGGATCACTCACCCATGCACCGCCGAGGCGACGATCTGGCCGATCGCGATGCACATCGAGCCGACGACGATCGCCAGGGCGACGTTCTTCTTCTCGACCAGCTCATCCCACAGTTTGTAAGGCGTGATCTTGTCGAAGAGGAGGAACGACAGCCAGAGGACGACGATGCCGATGAAGGCGTAGAGGATCGAGCCGAAGATGACCGCAGGCTTGAGCCAATCGAGTACCACCATGAAGTTCTCCCGGGAAAAGACGACCTGCCATGCGACGTCGAGCCATGCGCCTTCGCGCTATTTGTGCCCGCCGCCGCTCGAAAACCCGCCGAACGAACCGCCGCCGCTGCGATAGCCGCTGCCGCTCCTCTGGCTCGCCAGGCAATTCTGATACTCCTGCGACGCGTCGCCGAAGGCGTTGCGCGTCTCGCTGCAATCGCCGAAAAAAGCGCCGCCGCCGCCGCAGCGAAACAACATCAGGACCACCGCGACGATGAACATTCCGAAGAAGATCTTGCCGAGCATCGATCCCTTGAAGGTCGTCGGCAGCGAGTCGCGCTGCAGCGCCGCGCGCTGTGCCGGTGCGAGTCGAAAGGCGTTCAGCACCGCATCGGCCGCGAGCGTCTCGCCCGCCGACCACACGACCTCCCGGTTGCCTGCGACCTCCCGGCTGCCTGCGACCTCGGTCTGCTCCCGGTTCAGCCGCTTCGACTGGGCCGCGCCGGTGCCGACGAAATCGGTGTTCGCGGTGCGCTCGTCGCGGGCCAGGCGCCAGTAGAACTCGCCGAGCACGTAGGTGACCTTGCCGACGTAGTCGTACAGCTTGCGGTAGAGGACGCCGTCGTGCTTGACGCTCTCGCCGAACGCCTGCGGCGCGCCGGTGATCGGCGCCGACCAGCTCCAGCCGTCCTCGGCGTCGACCAGGAAGGCGAAGCCGACGCTCCGGTGATAGAGGAGGTATTCGCGCCAGAAGACCTGCTCGTCGTCTTCGCCCTCGGCCACCTCGCAGCGCTCGACATAACCGACGACCTGCCACGGCAGCGGCTTCGCGCTGCCGAGCGCCAGCGTGCCGACGCTGCCGAGCGGGATCTGCGGCTCGCTGCCGTTACCTTGCGCGTAGTGCGCGAGCGCGCCGCCGACGTCGCCCTGCTGCTGCGACGCCAGGTCGATCACCGCTTTGCATTGGCTGCAGACTATCGACTGCGTCGTCGCCAGCCTGACCGCCAGCGCCGCGCCGCAGCTCGGGCATTGCACGCTGCGGCCGGAAAGTGTCTTCTCGCTGCCTTCGCGCAGGCCGGTCAAGGCCAGCCCGGAGAGGAGCACCGAATTGCCGATCGACCAGGCCGGATGCGCCGGGTCCGTGTAGTCGATCGTGCCGACTTCGCCGCGGCTCGAGCGCACGTCGGCAACGTCGAAGGCCTGCTCCAGCTTCGGCCGCTTCGGCAGCTCGCCCTCGGCGGCGATGAGCCGGGCCTCGACGACCGAGCCGACGATCCAGCTCTGGCCGTTGACGGTCAGCGGCGCGCCAGGCTTCAGTTGCTCTGGCGGGGGGAGCGGCGTCGTCAGCGGCGCGTCGAAGGCGACGACGTAGCGCCCGTTGTCTTCCGAGAGCCAGCCGGACTTCTGCGCGTCCGGCCCGCTCATGAAGAGCGCGTGCCACTCGTTCCAAGTGCCGTCGCCGTAGCGGTACTGGAGACGGCCGACAAGCGTGAACGGCGCGCCCTGGTAAGTGCCCGAGACGCCAACCTGCAGCGGCGTGTGGTCGTCGAAGAGCTCAGCGCTCACGCCGATCTTGCGGAGCTGGTCGCCGGCGCGAACGACGGTCGAACGGCAGAAGCCGCACACCGCGAACGGCGACGCCGCCGAGCGGAATTCGACCGGCGCGCCGCAATTCGGGCACGCCGCGCGGTAAGCGCGCTGGGTCGCGCTGGTCACCACGCGATGGCGCCGGCCACACCGGTCAGCATCGCCGCATTCCCGTCACTCGTGGCCGACATGGGCGCCAAATGTAGCCGCCCAATGGCAGAGGGGCGCACCGCGCCCCTCTGCCAGTCGAGCGAATCGACGACTCCGGCCGCGGCCGGGTCGCCGACCGACGGGTCAGGCGGCCTGGCGGCGGCGCCGGGCGACCCAGCTGACGAGACCGAGGCCGCCCAGCATCAAGGCGTAGGTCTCTGGCTCGGGGATGCCGGGAACAAAGCGGCTGTCGTTGTCGGTGTCCTGGACGAACGCCCAGTCGACGCGCGGGCCTGTGCCACCGAACGTGACGGTGACCTTCTGGAAAAGGTCGCCCACCGCCGCGGCACCGCCGACCGACGTCAAGCCGCCGTACGTGGCGGTGGCCATGCAGCCGACGCACGACCCGGTCGCGAAGTTGAAGTCGAGTCCGCTTGAGGAACCCGGGGTCCCGGGGCTGGGGTTGGTGCGGTCCAGGATGGTCAACCCGGTCGAGCCGTCGAGAACCAGGCTCGTCAATTGAGCTTGGACTGTCGTGAAGTCGAAGATCCAGTTGGTGGTGAAGCTGTCGCCGTTCAGCGTCAGCGACCAGCCGGTCCCGAACACGCCGCCGGCACCGACGCCGGTGGTGCCCCAGGCCAAACTCTGGCTGAAACCGTTGCTGAACGTCGCGGTGACGCCCAGGCCGGTCATGTCGGCGCCCGTCGTGGCGAAGCCGGTCAAGCCGGGAACGTTGGCTGTCGTGCCGTCGGTCGCGTACACCACCTGCGCCTGCGCGGGCAAGGCCATGCAGGCGGCGGCGGCGAGCGAAAGTCTTGAAACTAAGCGATTCATCGCACTCCCCTTTTGTAAAGAGGCGCAGTGTCGCGCTGACCCTCCTCCCCGTCACCCCCCACTCCGGGGGGCGCGCCTCAGACGAGCTTTTTGAGCAATTCGGTCTTCTTGGCGTCGAATTCTTCCTGGGTGACGATGCCCTTCGCCTTCATCTCGCCGAGGCGCTCCAGCGTGCTCATCACGTCTTCGGCCTTGACGCCCGAGGGCGCTGCGGCTCCCGCCGCCGCAGCCGGCGCGCCTGGGGCAGCGGCATTGAGCCCCTGGCTGAGCTGGGTGGCCATCACCTGGCCCAGCGCGACGCCTGCACCGAGACCGACCGCGCTGGAGACGATGCCGCCGCCGTCGCCCGAGCCTGCCCCCGCGGCCAGCGCCGGGATCGACTGCGCCGTCTGGTACTGCATGAACTTGCCCATGTCGTTGCCGACCATTCCCATGCCGATCTTCTGGTCGAGGATCTTCTGCAGGTCTTCCGGCAGCGAGACGTTCTGCATCGTCACCAGCTCGAGCTTCAGGCCGAGCTTGGCGAACGCCGGCGCCGTCGCTTCCTGCAGGGCCCTGGCAAATTCGACCTGGTTGGCGGCGAGATCGAGGAAGGGCGTGCCGCTCGCGCCCACCGCGTCCGAGATGTGCTGCAGCATCAGCCCGCGCAGCTGGCCGTCGAGCGCTTCGGTCGTGTAGCGCTCGCGCGTTCCCGAGATCTCGTTGTAGAACAGGCGCGGATCGGCGATCCGGTAGCTGTAGTTGCCGAAGGCGCGCACGCGCACCGCGCCGAAGTCCTTGTCGCGGATCGTCACCGGTTGGCTGGTGCCCCAGCGCTGGTCGATCTGCTGGCGCGTGCTGAAGAAGTACACGTCGCTCTTGAACGGGCTCTTGAAGAGCTTGTCCCAGTTCTGCAGGTAGGTCAGGATCGGCAGGGTCGCCGTCGTCAGCGTGTAACGGCCGGGGCCGAAGACATCGGCGACCTTTCCTTCGTTCACGAACATCGCGACCTGCGATTCACGCACGGTGAGCGAAGCGCCGTTCTGGATCTCGCGATCTTCCATCGGGAAACGCCAGGCGAGCGTGCCGTCGCTGTCCTCGGTCCACTCGAGGATGTCGATGAACTGTTTCTTGATGAAATCCATCAGCGCCATGGCAGCCGTCTCCCACACGATCCCCGGACATCCGGGTGCGGCGAATAATAAGGCTGGCCCCCCGCAATCAATCCCCTGAAGGGGTGTTGGGACATGAACGATTCGACCCCTTTGAAGCTTGCGGTGATCGGCGCGGGGCCGGTCGGCCTGGCGCTGGCGCTGCACGCTGCCGCCGCGCTTCAAGACACCGAGGTCACGCTCTTCGACGCGCGGCCGATCGACAAGGACGTTTCCGGCGATCCCCGGACGCTGGCGCTCTCGCTCGGCAGCGTCCAGCTGCTGCAGCGCCTGGGCGCCTGGCGGCCGGAGAGCGCGCAGCCGATCGCCGAGGTGCACGTTTCGCAGGACGCTCCGTCGCTGCTCGGCGCGGTGTCGTGGAAGCTCGGCGAACCGGCACTGACGATCCGCGCGATCGACGAGGCGGTGCCCATGCTCGGCGCGGTGCTGAGCTACGGCCAGGTGGTCGCGCCGTTGCAGGCGGTGTGGCGCGACACGCAGGCGCGCTACCCGCAGCGGCTCTTCAATCGCTTCGGCAGCCACGTCACGGCGGTGAAGAAGATCGAGTCGCCGCGCGGCGCCGGGGTCGATTCGGGGATTGCCGAAACAGAGCGCTTCGATCTGGCGGTCGTCGCCGAGGGCGGCGTCTTCGCCACCGCGGCGAGGAGCGATCTCGTCGCAGCCGAGCGCCGGCCGGCGCTGCGTCGCGACTACGAGCAGACCGCCTGGGTAGGCATCGCCACGTTCGCGGGCGGCGATTCGCTCGGAACCGGTGGCGTCGCATACGAGCGCTTCACGCGCCATGGCCCGGCCGCCCTGCTGCCGCTGAAGGACGGGCGCGCCGGCCTGGTCTGGTGCGTCGACAGCCGCGACGATCCGGTCAGGGACCTCGACGACGCGCAGCGCGTCGCCGTCCTCAACACGATCTTTCATCCGCGCACGCCGCGCCTGGCGGCGGTGTCGCCGCTGAAGGCGTTTGCCCTCGGCTTGTCCGCCGAGCGCACGCTCACCGACGGCCGCACGGTTCGCATCGGCAACGCCGCGCAGACGCTGCATCCGGTCGCCGGCCAGGGCCTCAACCTCGGCCTGCGCGACGCGTTCGAGCTGGTCCGCTCGCTGGCGCGCGAGCGCGACGTCGACGCCGTCCTGCGCCGCCTCGAATGGCAGCGCGCCCCGGACCGCTGGGCGATGATCGCCGCGACCGACTTCCTGGCGCGCAGCTTCACCTGGGTGCTGCCGGGCGCGGCGACGGCGCGCGGCGCCGGCCTGTTCGCCCTGCAGGCGCTCGGGCCGATCAAGTCGGCGATCGCGCGCCGGATGATGTTCGGCTCGCGATGATCGCGCCGTCTGCACCGGCACCCGGGGCCTTCGCATGACACCGACCGACCTCGACGCCGACGCGCTCTCGCGCGCCATCCATGGCAAGGACATCTCCTGCCGCGAGGTGATGCGGGCGACGCTCGACCGCATCGGCGCGGTCAATCCTGCGCTCAACGCGATCGTCAGCATGCAGGACGAAGGCGATCTGCTGCGCCAGGCCGATGCGCGCGACGCCGAGCTCGCGCGCGGCGAGAGCTCGGGCTGGATGCACGGCATGCCGCAGGCGATCAAGGACGCCGCCGAGACCCGGGGCATCCCGAGCACGCTCGGCTCGCCGCTCCTCGCCGACCACCTGCCGGCTCACGACGCATTGATGGTCGAGCGCATGAAGGCTGCCGGCTGCATCATCGTCGGCAAGACCAACACGCCCGAGTTCGGCCTCGGCTCGCACACCTTCAACGAGGTCTTCGGCGTCACGCGCAACGCGTTCGACCCGACCCGATCGGCTGGCGGCAGCAGCGGCGGCGCGGCGGTCGCGCTCGCAGCTCACATGCTGCCGGTCGCCGACGGCAGCGACTTCATGGGCAGCCTGCGCAACCCGGCCGGCTGGAACGACGTCTATGGCTTTCGGCCGAGCCAGGGCCGGGTGCCGCGCTGGCCCTCGGCCGACGTCTGGGTCGCGCTGCTGAGCACCGAAGGGCCGATGGGCCGCACCGTGCGCGACGTCGCCGCGCTGCTCGACGTGCAATCGGGCTGGGATGCGCGCGTGCCGACCTCGATCGCGAGCAAGGAATCATTCGCTCCTCGCATCGACGAATTCGACCCGCGCGGCACTCGCATCGGCTGGCTCGGCGACCTCGGCGGCTACCTCGCGATGGAGCGCGGCATCGCCGAGCAGTGCGAGCGCGGCCTGGCGCGGATCGTCGAGGTCGGCGGCCGGGTCGAGGCGACGCCTCTCGGCTTTGCCCCCGAGCGGGTCTGGCAGGCGTGGCTCGTCTGGCGCCGCTGGAGCGTCGCCGCGCGAATCGCGCCGCACCTGGCGCGACCGGAAAACCGCGCGCGCATCAAGCCCGAAGCGCTCTGGGAGTACGACCAGGGTCAGGGCCTCACCGGCATGGACACCGTGCGCGCCAGCGCCGAGCGCACCGCCTTTCACACCCACCTGGTCGGCCTGCTCGAGCGTTTCGATGTCCTCGCGCTGCCCACCGCGCAGGTCTGGCCGTTCCCGGCCGAGTGGCGCTGGCCGCAGTCGATCGACGGCCGGGCAATGGACACCTACCACCGCTGGATGGAGGCGACGATCTACGCCACCTTCACCGGCTTGCCGTGCATGGCGATGCCGGTCGGCTTCGGCGCCAACGGGCTGCCGATGGGGGTGCAACTGATCGGCCGGCCGCATGGCGACCTCGCCGTGCTGCAGCTCGCGCGCGCTTTCGAGCGGATCGGTGTCGGCCCGAGCCGAAGCCTGGCGCCGGGCGGGGCCGGCTAGGCAATTCAGTCCGGCGGTGCCGCCTCCGCGGCCCTGGCCCGCAGGTGGCTGACCAGACGCTGGCTCGCCGCCGGCAGCGCGTCGAGGCGCCGAAAGCAGATCGCGAAGCTGCGCTCGGCCCAGGCATCGCCGATCGGCACGACGGCGATGTCGGCGCCGACCGCGCTGCGCCGGCCGACCTCGAGCGGCACGACGCTGACCCCGAGATCGGCGGCGACGACGCGCAGCGCGGCGTCGAAGCTGGAGACGATGACGCGGTAGGCCACCGCGCGCCCCTCCCGCGCCGCGGCTTGCTGGAGCATCGTGTGCACCGCCGTCGACGGCGGCAGGCCGACGTGCTCGAAGGCGAGCGTTTCCTCGAAGCGCACCGACGCGCGGCCGGCGAGCGCGTGGCCGGCATAGACCGCGAGCGCGAGCCGGTCGCGCCGATACGGCACGTGCGCAAGGCCCGCGAAGTCGACGCGGTCCCAGCAGACGCCGAGCGATGCGTTGCCGTCGCGCACCTCGCGCACCAGGTCGCGCGAGAATCGCTCTTCGATGTCGACCCGGATGCTCGAGTTGTCGGGCTCGCGCATGAAGGAGGCGATGTCGTCGAGCAGCGCCTCGGCGATCGCCGAGGCGGTCGCGATCAGGCGCACGTGGCCCTGGAGGCCGCCGCTGAACGAGGCCGCGTCGGCGGCGATGCGGTCCATCGTGAAGACGACGTTGCGCGCGTGCTCGAGGAGGGCGAGCCCGGCCGGCGTCGCCTGCACGCCGCGCCGGCCGCGATTCAGCAGCTCGACGCCGAGGTCGTCTTCGAGCTGGGCGACGCGCTTGCTGATCGCCGATGGCTCGATGTGCTCCTGCTCGGCGGCACGCGCCATCGAGCGGCAGTCGCACACCGCGACGAACAGGCGAAGCGTCTTCAGGTCGATGTCGCGCACGGCCGATGATCGCCTGTGCCGTTCCACTCCGGAAGCTCGGGGGTTCTCGAATACCGCGGGCGGGACTTTCCGGAACGTCTAGAGTGGTGCTCCGCTGACGCATCGCGAACGGCGGCCGACCCGGAGACACCCCATGCCGAGCCTTCCCGACCGCGCCATCCCGTGAGCGCCGCCGCCCCCCACGCCGGCCTGCCGCTCGACGGCATCCGCGTCGTCGAGTTCACGCACATGGTCATGGGCCCGACCTGCGGGATGATCCTCGCCGACCTCGGCGCCGAGGTGATCAAGGTCGAGCCGCCGGGCGGCGACAAGACGAGGAAGCTCCCGGGCCTGGGCATCGGTTTCTTCCGCTCCTTCAACCGCAACAAGAAGAGCATCGTCCTCGACATCCATTCCCCCGACGGCCTGGCCGCGGCGAAGGAGCTGATCGGCGCGAGCGACGTCGTCCTCGAGAACTTCCGTCCCGGCCTGATGGCCTCGATCGGGCTCGACCACGCCTCGCTCGAGGCCGAGTTCCCGCACTTGATCTGCGTCGCCCACAAGGGCTTTCTGCCCGGGCCGTACGAAAAGCGCGTCGCGCTCGACGAGGTGGTGCAGATGATGGGCGGGCTGTCGTACATGACCGGCCCGGTGGGCCGGCCGCTGCGCGCCGGCTCGTCGGTCAACGACATCATGGGCGGCATGTTCGGCGCGATCGGCGTCCTCGCCGCGCTGCGCGAGCGCGAACGCACCGGCCGCGGCCAGGAAGTGCAGAGCGCGCTGTTCGAGAACTGCGTCTTCCTGTCGGCGCAGAACATGCAGCAGCACCTGATGACGGGCGAGCCGGTGCCGCCGTTTCCCTCGCGCGTCTCGTCGTGGAGCGTCTACGACGTCTTCACGCTCAAGAACGACGAGCAGCTCTTCATCGGCGCGGTCAGCGACCGCCAGTTCCTGATCCTCTGCCGCGTGCTCGAAGCGCCCGGGCTCGCCGAAGACCCCGCCCTGTCGACCAACGAAAAGCGCGTCGCGCTCCGGCCGGGGCTGCTGAAGAAGCTCGCCGAGATCCTGCGCCACCACGACGTCGCCGAGCTCGTTCCCAAGCTCGAGGCCGCCGGGCTGCCGTACGCGCCGATCGTCAGGCCCGAGCAGCTCGTCCACGACCGTCACTTGCGCGAAAGCGGCGGCCTGGTGCCGATGCGGACCGAAGACGGCGGCCTGACCGATGTCGTCCTGCTGCCGATCACCCTCGGCGGCCGGCGCCCGGGCGTGCGCCGGCCGCTGCCCGGCATCGGCGAACATACCGAAGAGATCCTCGCTTCGTTGCCGAGCCGTCGTGCTCGTCGATGAGCCACAGGCCGAAACGCACGACTCCGTGGCGAACGGCAACCTCGACTGAACCGCCGCTGCAACAATCCCCCATGGCCCTCTATCGCATCGGCGCCAAGTCGCCACAAGTCGCCCCCACCGCCTACATCGCCGAGGAGGCGACGCTTATCGGCGCGGTCACCGTCGGCGAGCGCGCCACCGTCCTGGCCGGCGCGGTCGCGCGTGCCGACAACGAGCCGATTGCGATCGGTGACGAAAGCAACGTTCAGGAAGGTGCCGTCCTGCACGCCGACCCGGGCTTTCCGCTCACCATCGGCGCACGCGTCACCATCGGCCACCAGGCCATGCTGCACGGCTGCACGATCGGCGACGGCGCGCTGATCGGCATTCAGGCGGTGGTGATGAACGGCGCGGTCATCGGCAAGAGCTCGCTGGTCGGTGCCGGAGCCATCGTCACCGAGGGCAAGTCGTTCCCCGAACGCTCGCTGATCCTCGGCGCGCCGGCCAAGGTCGTTCGCGCGCTGACCGACTCGGACGTCGCCAACCTCGAGCGCGCGGCGTCGGGGTACGTCGAGCGGGGCGCGCACTTTCGCACCCACCTCGAGCGCGTCGACTGAGTCGCGACCGAGTGGGCGAAACAAGGAGCAGGCATGGCTGATCTTTTCGCAAACCCGATGGGCTTGATGGGCTTCGAGTTCGTCGAGTTCGCGTCGCCTGAGGCCGGCACGCTCGAGCCGGTGTTCGAGAAGCTCGGCTTCACGCTCGTCGCCCGGCACCGCTCGAAGGACGTCGTCCTGTTCCGTCAGGGCGACATCAACTTCATCGTCAATCGAGAGCCGAAGAGCCACGCCGGCTACTTCGCGGCCGAGCATGGCCCGTCGGCGTGCGGCCTCGCCTTCCGCGTTCGCGATTCGCACCAGGCCTACTCGCGCGCGCTCGAGCTCGGCGCGCAGCCGCTCGAGATGCCGACCGGGCCGATGGAGCTTCGCCTGCCGGCGATCAAGGGCATCGGCGGCGCGCCGCTTTACCTGATCGACCGCTTCGAGGACGGCAAGTCGATCTACGACATCGACTTCGAGTTCCTGCCCGGCGTCGACCGGCGCCCGGCCGGCCACGGACTGAAGACGCTCGACCACCTGACCCACAACGTCT
>JBDSLQ010000041.1:0-12362 GCA_039916285.1 Caldimonas sp. | reverse complement strand
AGACGGTGCCGTTCCGCTACCGCGCCCGCGCGCTGTCGACGCTCGGCGGCGTGATGCGGATCGGGGGTTTCCTCGGCCCGTTCGTGTCTGCCGGCCTGATCCACGCGATGGGAATCGGCGGTGCCTATTGGGCCGGCGTCGGCGCGATGATGCTGGCGGCGCTGGTCGCGCTGCGCATGCCGGATTTGTCGGGGCGCTCAGCCGGCGAAGCGACGACGAGCCTCGCCGACGAGCGCGCGCCGGCGACCTTGCGCACGGTCGGCATCGATCACGCCCGGATCTTTCTCACCCTCGGCATCGGCGCGCTCCTCGTCGCCGCGGTGCGCGCGTCGCGCCAGGCGGTGATCCCGCTCTGGGCCGAAGGCATCGGCCTCGATGCCGCCACCACCTCGCTCATCTACGGCCTGGCCGGCCCCATCGACATGCTCTTCTTCTTTCCGGCCGGCAAGTTGATGGACAGGAAGGGCCGCGCCTGGGTCGCCGTGCCCTCGATGCTGATCATGGGCGTGGCGATGTCGCTGACGCCGTTCACGCACAGCGCCGTGACGCTGCTGCTCGTGTCGCTCCTCATCGGCTTCGGCAACGGCATCGGCTCGGGGATGATCATGACGATTGGCGCCGACTGCTCGCCGGTTTCCGGGCGCGCCCACTTCCTCGGCCTCTGGCGCCTGATGTCGGATCTCGGCTCGACCGCCGGGCCGGCGGTGCTTTCCGCCGTCACCGGTGCCGTCTCGCTCGCAGCGGGGATCTGGTGCACCGGCGCGCTCGGCTTCGCGGCCGCGGCCGTGCTGTGGTACTGGATCCCTCGAACGCAACGCCATTCGGCGCGCTGAGGCACCGGATCGCTCAGCCCTTGCCTTCGCGCTGCCCTTTCGACCACGCGTCGTAGCGCGCTCGTGTCGCCTCGTGGGCCGGATACAGGCCCGGCAGGGGCACGCCGGCGTCCACCTCGCGCATGATCCAGCCCTCGAAGCGCTCCTGCTCTACCGCAGCGGCGACGACATCGTCGACGAGCGCGGCCGGGATGACGACGGCGCCGTCGCCGTCGGCGACGATGACGTCGTTCGGCATCACCGCGACGCCGCCGCAGCCGATCGGCTCCTGCCAGCCGACGAAGGTGAGGCCGTTCACCGACGCCGGCGCCGCCGTGCCGCGAGACCACACGGGCAGGCCGGTCGAGAGAACGCCGGCGAGATCGCGGACGACGCCGTCGCTCACCAGCGCGGCGACGCCGCGCTTGGCCATTCGTGCACAAAGGATGTCGCCGAAGATGCCGGCGTCGGTGGTCCCCATCGCGTCGACGACGGCGATCGCGCCGGCCGGCATCGCCTCAATCGCGGCACGCGTCGAGATCGGCGAGGCCCACGATGCCGGCGTCGCCAGGTCCTCGCGCGCCGGCACGAAGCGCAAGGTGAAGGCGCGGCCGACGCGGCGCGCCGGCAAGCGCTCGGCGACGGGCAGCGCGCCGCGGATCCACACGTTGCGCAGCCCCTTCTTGAGCAGCACGGTGGTGAGGGTCGCCGTGGTCACGCCCTCCAGCGCCTGGCGCGTCGCGGGGTCGATGGCTTGCGGTTCGGCGGTCGTCATGTCGTGTGTCCGTTGCAGACCGCCGAGGATACTGATGTTGCCTTACGCACGAGCCCCAGCGTTGCTCAACGCGATCAGGCCTAGACGCGGAAGTACGCGACCTGCGTCGACGTCGCGAGAAGTTGCCCGGCAGCCCCGTACAGCTCGGCGTTCTGGTCGCCGTAGCTGCGATGACACACGCGAGCGTCGGCAATCGCCGCCAGAGGCGCGACGCCATGCGCCGCGAGCTCTTCGGCAGCGGCATGGAAGTGCGTCGTCATCGACACCGTGCCGAACGGCGGGATGCGGCCGATCACCTGAAAGAGGCGGCCGAGGAAGGCGTCGCTCATCGCCAGCAGCGAAAGAAAGTCGAGCGGTCGCGCCACCGCGTCCTGCAGCCAGAGGACCGAGCGCGCCGAGCGCAGCGGCTCGGCGATGCCCTCCCCGCCGAGCGCAGGCAGCCCCTCGGCGAAGCGAAAGCCGTACTGCGCGACCCATGCCAGCGAGCTGCCAATGTCGACGGCCGGCATCGTCTCGAACGGCGGCAGCGCCGGCGCCGGTGTCGGCTGGTGATGCCAGCTTTCGCGCCGCACCGCGGTGACGACGCTGGCCGTCAGCACGGCGTCCTCGCTCGCTCCCTGGCGGAACTCGACCTGCCAGTGCTGGCTCGACCGGTTGGCGCGCATGCGGCGAACGTGAACCTCGAACTCGCCGCGCTCGATCGGCGCGCAGAAGTTGACCGTGATCGCGAGCGGATCGCCAGCGCGGTCGGGATGCTCCAAAACGGCGCGCAGCGCGGTCGCCGCGGAGGCGCCCCCAAAGGGGCCGATGAAGGTCCAGTAGGCGTCGCTCGTGCGGCCGCGCCGTACGCCCGCGGGCGGGCCGGCGAGGGCGGTCGCTTCATCGAGCGGATGCATCGTCCCGGCCTCGTGCAGTGTCGGCGTTGGCCGGACCGCCGCTCGCCAGCGGCACCAGGACGACGTCGCCGGTGGCGACGAGGCGCTCGGAATCGCCGCGCAGCGCGAACAGCTCGGCGCTGGCGAAGACTTGGCGCCGGCCTGCCTTGACGACGCGGGCGCGCGCGACGAATGCATCGCCCTCTGCCGGCGCGAGGCAGTTCACCGAGATGTGCGACGCGAGGACGCGGCCGCTCAGCGTGAAGGCGGCGAAGCCACAGGCGGTGTCGATGAGGCCGCCGATCATCGCCGCGTGAAGGAAGCCCGCGTACTGGCCGAGATCGGCACGCCAGGGCAGCTTCAGCTCGGCGCGCCCATCGGCCGCGTGGACGACCTCGAATCCGGCCCAGGTGTTGAACGCCGCGGTCGCGCTCAATGCCGCGACATCCTCTTGCACCGCCCGCGCTCGGCCCATCGCTCGGCTCCCGGAAGAACACAGGCGCCGATCATGCGACAGCGGCAACGCCGCGCCGGTCGCGCCGGTGACAACGCGCACGCCGCACAATGATCGCGTGAACGTCGCTGCCGACCAGCTCGCGCTCTTCGGCGTGGCCCCGCCGCCGCCGGGGCCGCCGCTGCCGCCCGGCTGGGACTACCGCTCCGATTTCATCGACGCAGGCGAAGAGGCGGAGTTGCTGGCGCTGTTCGCGACGCTGCCGCTGCACGAAGCGCGCTACAAGGGCTACACCGCACGCCGTCGCGTCGCCCACTACGGCACGGCTTACGACTTCGACGACAACCGGCTGTTGCCGGGCCCGCCGCTCCCGGCGGCATTCGAGCCGCTGCGCGCCAAGGCGGCCGCGTGGGTCGGCGAGGCGCCTGAAGCGCTGTCGAGCGCGCTCGTCGCCGAATACCGACCCGGCGTGCCGCTCGGCTGGCACCGCGACGTTCCTGATTTCGAGACGGTCGTCGGCATCTCGCTCGCCGGCACGGCGCGGATGCGCTTTCGCCGCTATGCACCGATGCAGCCAAAGAAAGCCGACGTCTTGTCGCTCGAGCTCGTGCCGCGCTCGGCCTACGTGCTGCGCGCCGAGGCGCGGTGGGGCTGGCAGCACAGCGTCGCACCGACGCCGACGCTGCGCTATTCGATCACTTTTCGCACCCGGTCCGCGCGGGGCACGCAGCGCAGCGCGGGCGGTTGAAGCGCAACCGCCGGTGTCTCCGCGCATCGGCCTCCGAGCGACGCTCAGCGCGTCCGGCCGCGCATCGACGCCGGATGGCCCGGCAGCGAGAAGCGCTTGCCGGTGTCGACGAGCCGATCGCCGTCGACGCGCAGGATCGAGATGTCCTGGGTCATGAAGTTGCCGACGTAGAGATAGCGGCCGTCGTCGCTGAACACCGCCCCTTCGGGCAGCCCGCCGACCTCGATTTCGTTGGTCTTCGTCACCGTCTTGCCGTCGATCCGCAAGCCGACGACGCTGCCGTTCTTGTTGTAAAAGAACGCGCTCCTGGCGGCGTTGCTGCCGCGCAGCAACAGGGCGACGGCGAACTTGCCGGTCGGGCTGATTGCGAAGCCTTCCGGGCCGTCGCCGACGACGACCTTGTCGATCACGCGTGGCGGCGAAAGCTCGAGGTCGATCACGCTGACCGTGTCGACCTGGCCGTCGGCGGCGCCGGCGTTGCCGTTGTCGGCGGTCAGCGCCAGCTTGCCATCGGGCGTGACGTCGATGTTGTAAGGCCACGGGCCGACCATCATGTCGTACTTGCCGTAGGTGACCTTCTCGCCGGCGACGTCGAGCATCGCCACCTTGTGGCCGGGGAACTTGGTCGCCAGGGCGCGCTTGCCGTCGGGCGTGAAGACGACGTGCGAGACCTGCTCGCCGATCACGACGGTATCGATCAGCTCGACCTTCTTGCCGGTGATGCGCAGCACGCTGATCGAGCCGTCGGCGCGGTTGGCGATCAGCGCCAGCGTGCCGGCGCGATTGATCGACAGGCCAGAGGGCTGCTTGCCGACGTTGACGGTGTCGATCAGGCGCGGCGGGTTGGCGGTCAAATCGATGACCCACAAGCGGGTGTCCGGAACGGTCTTGAGGACACCACCTTCATCGATGACGTTGACCGAGTTGGCGACCAGTGCGAGACCTTCGTCGGGCGTGATCGCCAGGTTGGTTGGCGGGCCGAAGATCGAGTTCATCAGCGGCAGGTTGACGACGATACGCGGTGCGAGCGGGTCGGTTCCGATGTCGATGACCGAGACCGAATCGCGGCCCGCCGCGCCGATCACGCCGGCACCGGCGTCGTTCCAGCTCTGCTTCTCGTCGTTGCCGACGATCATCAGGGCACGCTTTCCGGCCGGCGCCGGGGCGACGGCACAGCCGGCCAGTGCGGCGATGGCGACGAGCGCTGCCGCAGCAAGACGATGGTTCATGTCTCCTCCTGTCGAAGTTGTCGCGCGAGTCTAGTGCGCTAGGCGGTCGCCTCGGCACGGGGCGGACCCGGCAACAGCTCGGTCAGTCGCAGGCTGTCGAAACGGGCTCGCTTCCAGGTCGCGTCGAGGTCGGGCGCGGGATCGAGGAGCAGCTTGGCGATCAGCGGCTCGGCCGGCGTCGCCGCCGGATCGCACAGCAACACGTAGCGCGCGCCCTTGGGCTCCTCGAGGCGGCCGACCCAGTCGAGCT
This sequence comes from Caldimonas sp., assembly GCA_039916285.1. GTDB lineage: Bacteria > Pseudomonadota > Gammaproteobacteria > Burkholderiales > Burkholderiaceae_C > Schlegelella_A. The sequence goes on along the minus strand of JBDSLQ010000041.1, from coordinate 7,219 downwards.
CGACCAGGGCATCGAGCACCGGATCGACCTCGAGCGGATCGATGCCGATCGCCGCGGCGATGTCGTCGGCTTCGAGACCGCGCCGGCCGTCGTCGCGCGCCGCGGCGAGGTGGCCGAGGACGACCAGCGCGAGGTGGAAACCGGAACCGGGCGCGTCGGGCCAGCGCGCGAGCCGCTTGCCGACCAGCGGCGCATAGGCAGCGATCACCGCGCCGAGCAGGATGATCACCCAGCTCAGATAGATCCAGATCAGGAAGATGGGCAGCGTCGAGAACGCGCCGTAGACCGTCGCATAGGTCGGCACGGCGCCGAAGTAGGCGGTCATCGCGCGCTTGCCGACGGCCATGCAGGTGGCGACGAAGACGCCGCCGATCAGCGCGTGGCGCCAGCGAACGAAGGTGTTCGGAACGTAATGGAAGAGCAGCGCGACGCCGAGTCCCTCGAGGACGAATTCGCCCGTCGCGATCGCCATGCCCATGCCGCGCGGCATGGCACCGACGAGGCCGCGCGATACCGACAGCGCGTACGACGTCGCGGTGAGGCTGACGGCGAAGATCAGCGGCCCGAGCGTGACCGCCGCCCAGTAGACGAGGACACGCTGGCCGATGCGGCGCGGCTTCCTGACGCGCCAGATCGCGTTGAGGGCGCGGTCGATCGTCAGCATCATCGCCAGCGCGGTGGCGAAGAGCGCGATCAGGCCGACGATGCCGAGCCGGCTCGCGCGCAGCGAGAACTCGCCGATCGCGCCTATCACCGGCCGGGCGATCGCGTCGGGAACGAGCGTCTGCAGGAAGTAGCGCTGGAGCGCGTCCTGCAGGGCCGAGAACATCGGGAACGCCGAGAACAGGGCCAGCATCACCGTGATGAGCGGCACCAGCGCGATGATCGTCGTGAAGGTCAGGCCTCCGGCGGTCAGCGCGAGGCGGTCCTCGCGGAAGCGCCGCGCCAGGGTCTGGGCCGTCGTCAGCCAGGGCCACTGCTGCACGGCGGCGATCCAGCGCTCGGCGGCGAGCGGTTCGGTCACGGGCCGATCGTGCGAATCATTGCTGGCATCATAAGCAGCGATGGACGATGCCCGCGCCCCGAACGCCACCGTGCGCCGGACGCGCGCCCTGGCGGTCGCCGCGACCGTCGCCCTGATTGCTCTCGGCCTCTCGTGGGAGCTGTGGCTCGCGCCCACCGGCCGCGGCACGCTCGCCCTCAAGGTGCTGCCGCTCCTGATCCCGCTGCCGGGGTTGCTGCGCATGCGGCTTTACACCTACCGCTGGCTGAGCCTGGCGCTCTGGCTCTACGCCGCCGAGGGCGCGACGCGGGCGGGCAGCGAGCACGGCTTGCCGGCGGCGCTCGCGCTGCTGGAGGTCGTGCTCTCGCTGGTCCTTTTCGCCGCCTGCTGCCTCCACATCCGGGCGCGACTGCGTGCCGGCCCTGCCCTCGCCCTGCCTCGATGAGCTTGCTCGACGAGCTTCGCGCGGCCGTCGGCGTCGCCCACGTCCTCGTCGGCAGCGACGGCGCGCCGTACGAGATCGACTGGCGGCGGCGATACCACGGCCGCGCGCTCGCTGTCGTCCGGCCCGGCTCGGCCGCCGAAGTCGCCGCGGTCGTCAAGGCGTGCCGCGCCTGCGGCACATCGATCGTCGCCCAGGGCGGCAATACCGGCCTGGTTGGCGGCTCCGTTCCCGACGCGAGCGGGCAGCAGGTGGTGCTGTCGACGGCGCGCCTGAATCGCATCCGCAGCGTCGACACGGCCAATCTCACGCTGGTGGCGGAGGCCGGATGCGTCCTGCAGCGGGTGCAGGAAACCGCGGCCGGGCACGGCCTGATGTTCGCGCTGAGCCTCGCGGCCGAAGGCAGCTGCACGATCGGCGGCAACCTCGCGACCAACGCCGGGGGCACGCAGGTCGTCCGCTACGGAAATGCGCGCGAGCTGTGCCTCGGGCTCGAGGTCATCACCGCCGAAGGGCGCATCTGGGACGGCCTCTCGGGCCTGCGCAAGGACAACACCGGGTACGACCTGCGCGATCTCCTGATCGGCAGCGAAGGCACGCTCGGCATCATCACGGCGGCAACGCTGAAGCTCCATCCGCGCCCGGCGGCGGTGGCGACGGCGATGGCGTCACTGCAGACGCTTGCCGCGGCGACGTCGCTGCTCGCCCTCGCGCACGAGCGCCTGGGGCCCGGTCTGACCGGCTTCGAGATCATGAACACGCTCGCGCTCGATCTCGTGCGCACCCATTTTGCGCAGCTGCGGCACCCGCTCGGTCCGGCGCCGTGGACCGTGCTGATCGAGCATTCCGACAGCGAGGACGAGGCGCATGCGACGGCCTTGCTCGAGTCGCTGCTCGGCACGGCGCTCGAGCGCGGCCTCGTCGACGACGCTGCGTTCGCGAGCAGCCTGGAGCAGGCGAACGCCATGTGGCACCTGCGCGAGTCGATCCCGCTCGCCCAGGTCGCGGAGGGCGCCAACATCAAGCACGACATCGCCCTGCCGATCTCTGCGATCGACGAGTTCGTCGCTGCCACCGACGCCGCCCTGATGCGCGCCTTCCCCGGCGCGCGCCTGGTCGACTTCGGCCATCTCGGCGACGGCAACCTGCACTACAACGTGCAGGGTCCGCGCGGCGATGCCGACTTCATGTCGCGCTTCGAGAAGGACATCAACGCCCTCGTCTACGCGGCCGTGGTCGCGCGCGGCGGCTCGATCTCCGCGGAGCACGGCATCGGCGAGCTCAAGCTCGACGAGCTGGTGGCGCGCAAGTCGCCGGTCGCGCTCGACATGATGCGCGCGATCAAGAACGCGCTCGATCCGGCGGGCGTGCTGAACCCGGGGCGCGTGCTGAAGCAGCTTTAGGGCGATCGTTGGATCGCCTTGCGGCTGCCTGGGATTGCAGCCAGGCCATGAATGCGCGCACGGCGGGCTGGTCGGCCGCCGCCTTCGAGGCGACCATGAAATAGCAGCGCGGCGAAACGACGGCCTCGCTGAACGGCGCGACCAGCTTCCTGCTCTTCAGGTGGCTCTCGATCAGCGGCACGCGGCCGAGGGCGATGCCCTGCCCGGCGATGGCGGCCGAGATCAGCTGGTCGTACGAGGAGAAGTGCAGGACGCCGGCCGGGCGCAGGTCGCCGAGCTTCATCGCCTGCAGCCAGAGACCCCAGTCCTGGAGCTGGTTGCCGCCGTCGGGCTCCATGCGCAGCAGCGTGTGCGCGGCGAGGTCGCCGGGACGCTCGAGCGGCGGATGCGGTGGACGCAGCAGGCGCGGGCTGCAGACCGGCGAGACGGTCTCGCCGAACAGTCGGACCCCGTCCGCGGGACCGGCGGTCTGCACCGGCCGGTAGCGGATGCCGATGTCGACGCCATCGCGCTCGAGGTTGACGAGCGCGTTGCTCGCCGAGATGCGGACGTCGACGCCGGGATGGTCGGCGACGAAGCCGGCCAGTCGCGGGATGAGCCAGAGACCGGCGAAGCCAGGCGTCGTCGTGACGACGACGGTCTGCGGACGATCGCTGTGGCGGATCGCGCGTGTCGCCCGGTCGATGCGTCCCAGGGCCTCGAGCGCGGCCGCGTAGAACGTCGCGCCGTCCTCGGTCAGGGCGAGCGCGCGGTGCAGGCGGCGAAACAGCGGCACGCCGAGACGATTTTCCAGAGCCAGCACCTGGCGGCTGACGGCCGACTGGGTGAGCGCGATCTCGGCGCCGGCGCGGGTGAAGCTGAGATGTCGCGCCGCGCTCTCGAAGGCGACGAGAAGCTCGAGCGGCGGGAGCTCGAAGGCGCGGGCGCTCATGCCTTTTGGCATGCACCAAGGGCATGCAAGCGATGCCGAATGAGCGTTTGCAGCCGTCGCACCCGAGGAGCACATTGCTTCCAGAGGCGGGAGGCCATCCGGTTTCTCATCAGCCTCCACGCATGCATGACGGTCATGCTACAGGAGTCCACGAAATGAACCAAGACCTGATCAACGGGGCGCGCCGCCTCGACAAGGGGCTCGTCCGCCGCGTCCACGCCGAGGCCGGGCGGCGCGTCGAGTGCCTGAGCGGCTCGATCTGGATCACGCAGGACGGCGACCTGCGCGACATCGTCCTCGGCGCCGGTGAAGCGTTCGACTTCGATCGGCGCGGCGACGCCCTGCTCAGCGCCTTTGCCGACTCACGCTACCTGCTGCTCGATGCCTGCGCACCGCGACGTCATTGAACCGGGCCCTTCACTGCGGCGGGGATCGGCAAAGCCATGACCTCGATGCCCTCCTCGCGCAGCGCGTCGGCGTCCTCGCGTGTGGCGCGGCCGCGGATGCCGCGCTCCTCGACTTCGCCGTAATGGATGCGGCGCGCTTCCTCGGGGAATCTCTCGCCGACGTCCTCGGTCGAATTGAGCACCTGGCGCACTGCGCGCAGCCATTGGGACTGCAGCGTCATCTCGGTGCCGCCTTCGCTGCGGCCGGCCTCTGCCGGCGCCGCGTGGCGCGAGACCTTCAGACGCGGCGCGCTCGGCAGGCGCACCGTCTCGGTATCGCCGCACAGCGGGCAGGCGACGATGCCTTTGCCCTGCTGCGACACGAAGTCTTCCTCCGACGCGAACCAGCCCTCGTAGGTGTGCTGCTGGCCACAGCGCAGGTTGAGGACCTTCATGGCGCCATTATGGTCAGGAAGGCGCGGCGGCCGCGATCCACCGGAGGGGCCACTGGCCGGCGCGCCAGCGGCCAAGCCAGAGCAGCCCGATCAGCGTCTTGGCATCGGTGATGACACCGTCGCGGGCGGCGGCATCGAGCTCGTCGACGCTCGCTTCGAAGATGTCGAGGAATTCGCCCGCGTCGAGACTGCGCTCGCCGGGGGCGAGGCCGCGGGCGAACCAGATCTCGATGCCTTCGTCGGAATAGCCAATGGCGTTGTGCAGGATGCCGGCGCGGGCCCACTCGGCGGCCCGGTAGCCGGTCTCCTCGATCAGCTCGCGCACCGCGCAGTCGAGCACCGGCTCGCCCGGCTCGAGCTTGCCGGCAGGAAACTCCAGCATCGCCCGGCCCATGGGGTAGCGCCACTGCCGCTCGACGACGACGCGACCGTCGTCCAGCAGCGGAACGATCATGACGGCGCCCGGATGAACGATGTACTCGCGGTAGGTCTGGCTGCCATCGGGCAAGGCGACCCGGTCGCTGCGGACATCGAGGAACGAGCCGCGCCAGGCCGAGCGCGCTTCGGTGCAGGTTTCGCGCAGGTGCGACGCATCGGCGTCGGGCCGCAAGGCGCTCATCGGCGTCAGACTTCGAGGCCGGGCCCGGCCGGCCGCCGGGCCGCTCCCAAGGCCGGCCGCGCCCCCTCGGGGGGCAGCGAAGGCAGAGAGGCGCCATCGGGCTCCATCAGGTGGCGAACATCCGGACGATCGCTTGCGCGCAGAGCTGCATCAGGCCACCGGGCAGCAGGCCGAGCACGACCACGGCCGCACCGTTCAACGACAGCAGGATGCGGACGTCACGCGTGCCTTCGATCGGCGCGGTGTCGACCGGCTCGTCGAACCACATCACCTTGACGACGCGAAGGTAGTAATAAGCGCCGAGCAGAGACAGCACGACCGCGGCGACGGCCAGCCAGATCAAGCCCGGCACGTTGGTCGACACCAGCGCCTGCAGCACGGCGAGCTTGGCGTAGAAGCCGACGGTCGGCGGGATGCCGGCGAGCGAGAACATGAACACCGCCATGACGCCGGCGAACCAGGGGCTGCGCCGGGCAAGGCCGCGGAAGTCGTCGATCCGCTCGGCCTCGTGGCCGGCGCGCGAGAGCAGCATGATCATGCCGAAGGTGCCGAGCGTGGTGAGCACGTCGGTGACGACGTAGAACATCGCCGAGCTGTAGGCGTTGCCGGCCGAAACGGTGTTGCCGCTGACGACCCCCGGACACAGGCCGAGCAGCATGAAGCCGATCTGGGCGATCGTCGAGTACGCGAGCATGCGCTTCAGGTTGGTCTGGGCGATCGCCGCGAGGTTGCCGAGCAGCATCGAGGCCAGCGACAGCAGCACCAGCATCTGCTGCCAGTCGAGGGCGACGCCGATCATCCCTTCGACCAGGAGGCGAATCGTGATCGCGAAGGCGGCGAGCTTGGGCGCGCCGCCGACGAGCAGCGTCATCGACGTCGGCGCGCCCTGGTAGACGTCGGGCACCCACATGTGGAACGGCACGGCGCCGAGCTTGAACGCCAGGCCGGCGACGACGAAGACCGTGCCGAGGGCGAGGACTGCGCGGTTGATGCGCCCGGTGCCGATCGCCTTGAACACCTCGCTGATCTCGAGCGAACCGGTGGCGCCGTACATCATCGACAGGCCGTAGAGCAAAAAGCCGCTCGCCAGCGCGCCGAGGACGAAGTACTTCATCGCCGCCTCGGTCGCGCCGGTGTCGTCGCGCCGCATCGCGACCAGCGCGTAGAGGGAGAGCGACATCAGCTCGAGGCCGAGGTAGACGACCAGGAAGTTGTTGGCCGCCAGCATCACGAGGATGCCGAGCAGCGAGAACATCGAGAGCGTGAACAGCTCGCCCTTCAGCAAGTCGCGCGAGACGGCGTACGGGCGCGTGTAGACCAGCGTCGTCATCATCGCCAGGGTCGCGAACAGGCCGAGCAGGTGGCCCATCGGATCGGCGACGACCATCCGCTGCATCGCGTAGTAGGTCGCACCCTCCCAGAAGAACCAGAGCTGCGCGAGCGCGACCGCGCCGAGCGCGGCCTGGGCGATGCAGTAGGTGACGATGCGGTTCTTGCCGGGAATCCAGAGGTCGGTGAGCGCGACGACGCACGCCATCACCAGAAGGGCGATCTCCGGGAGGACGGGATAGATGGACTGCCAGTTCATGGCATCACCTTCGGAATCGCGACGTGGCGCAGCAGCTCGTTCACGGAGGTGTGCATGACGTCGGTGAACGGCTTCGGATAGAGACCCATCGCCAGCACGGCGATGGCGAGCGTGGCGAGCATCGCGAACTCGCGCCGGTCGAGATCGACGAGCCCCTGCACGTGCTCGTTGGCGACCGGGCCGAAGTAGACGCGCTTGACCATCCACAGGGTGTAGCCGGCACCCCAGATCAGCGTTGTCGCGGCGACCGCGGCGATCCAGAAATTCACTTTCACGACGCCGAGGATCACCATCCACTCGCCGACGAAGCCGGCCGTCCCCGGCAGGCCGCAGTTGGCCATCGCGAACAGCACCGCGAACGCGGCGAACTTCGGCATCGTGTTGGCGACGCC
>JBDSLQ010000040.1:0-6090 GCA_039916285.1 Caldimonas sp. | reverse complement strand
GCGTCGTCACCAAGCCGTTCGAGTTCGAGGGCAACCGCCGGATGAAGTCGGCCGACAGCGGCGTTGCCGAGCTCGAGGCCAACGTCGACTCGCTGATCGTGATCCTGAACGACAAGCTGCTCGACGTCCTCGGCGACGACATCACCCAGGACCAGGCTTTCGCGTACGCCAACGACGTGCTGAAGAACGCCGTCGGCGGGATCAGCGACATCATCCACATGCCGGGTCTCGTCAACGTCGACTTCGAGGACGTCAAGACGGTGATGAGCGAGCCCGGCAAGGCGATGATGGGAACGGCGATCGCGTCCGGTCCTGATCGCGCAAACAAGGCCGCGGAGGCGGCCGTCGCCTGCCCGCTGCTCGAAGGGATCGACCTGTCGGGTGCGCGCGGGGTGCTGGTGCTGATCGCGGCCAACCGCAACACCTTCAAGCTCGCCGAGAGCCGCAACGCCATGAACTGCATCCGCCGCTACGCCGCCGAGGACGCCCACGTCATCTACGGCACGGCGTACGACGAATCGCTCGGCGACCAGCTGCGCGTGACCGTCATCGCCACCGGCCTCAGCCCGGCACGGCGGGTGATGCAGCCGCCGGTGCAGGTGGTCAACAACGTCGCCATGCACACGCAGCGCACCGGCACCGACAACTTGCCGGTGCTGAACCAGCAGGTGCAGATGCCGCCGCAGACGCACGACTACAGCGGCCTGACGACGCCGAGCGTGTGGCGCAACGGCCGCACGGCGGCGGCCAAGGTCGACGCGCTGGCGAGCAACGGCATGGACGAGATCGAGATTCCGGCGTTTCTCAGGAAGCAGGCGGACTGAGGATGAGGCCCGGCGTCGCGTTGCGCCATGCCCTCACGGGCGGGCGTGACGCGGCGATCAAGGACAATTCGTCGATGCTCGCTCAACGGACCCTGAAGTCGATGACGCGTGCCGTGGGCGTCGGCGTTCACGGTGGCCAGAAGGTCGAGCTGACCTTGCGGCCGGCGCCCGCCGATTCCGGCATCGTCTTTCGCCGCGTCGACCTGCCGCGCGCTGTCGTCATCAAGGCCGCGGCGACGAACGTCTGCGACACCCGCATGGCGACGACGCTGTCGGCCGACGGCAGCCCGGACGGACCGAAGGTGAAGACCGTCGAGCACCTGTTGTCGGCCTGCGCCGGGCTCGGCCTCGACAACCTCGTCGTCGACATCACCGCCGAGGAAGTGCCGATCCTCGACGGCTCGGCGGCGTCGTTCGTCTTCCTGTTGCAAAGCGCCGGCATCGCCCTGCAGGACGCGCCGAAGCGGTTCCTGCGCGTCCTGCGCGCGGTCGAGGTGATGGAGGGCGAGGGCGCAGGCTCGAAATGGGCGCGTCTCGAGCCGCACGAGGGCTACACCCTCGGCTTCGAGATCGAGTTCGACCATCCGGTGGTGAGCGAGACCGGCCAGCGCTTCGTCTTCGACATGGGCTCGGGCAAGTACAAGAACGAGATCGCCCGCGCCCGCACTTTCGGCTTCACCAAGGAAGTCGAGATGATGCGGTCGCGCGGCCTGGCGCTCGGCGGCAGCCTCGACAACGCCGTCGTCGTCGACGAGTTCAAGGTCCTCAACAGCGAGGGGCTTCGCTACGACGACGAGTTCGTCAAGCACAAGATCCTCGACGCGATCGGCGACCTGGTGCTCGCCGGCCAACCGCTCCTCGCCGCCTACCGAGCCTTCAAGTCAGGGCACGCGCTCAACAACCGCCTCGTGCGGGCGTTGCTTGCCGACCGCTCGGCGTGGGAGATCGTCACCTTCGAGGACGAGTCGGCGGCGCCGGCGGGCATGGCGGAGCTCGCGCCCGCGTGGTGAAGCGCGCCGCCGGGAGCGGCCCGTCCGGCGCGGCGTTGCCATGATCGGGAGCCGTTCGCGATGGTGCTGACGGTCCTGCGCTGGATCGCGGCGGTCATCATGGCCTTGCTCGCCGTCGGCGCGGTGGCGAGCTTCGGGCTGTACATCGCCTTCGAGGCGAAACCTGCGCTCGATCGCGCCAAGCGCATCGCGGCGTGGATCCGGCTGCTGGCGCTGTTCTGGTTCAACATCGAAGTCTGGGGGCGCGTCGCGTACACGATCGCTACCTGGAGGTGAGGCGACGCGTCAGCGCGTCCTGTCCAGGCCAAGGAAAGCGAGCACCGACGGCAGGTGCGAGTCGAAGTCGCTCAGCGCGTGATCGCTGCCTTCGATCAGGCGGATGCGGCAGCCGGCATAGCGCGCGCTCATCTCGCGCCATGACAGCACCTCGTCGCCCTTGGCGATGACCGCGAAATAGCGGCCGGGGTCGGTGAGCGTCGCCGGCGGCGCGATGCGGCGCAGCTCGTCGACGTATTCGGGCCGGAAATCGAACGGCTCGCCGCTGTGCCAGGCGGTGGTTGCGCCGACGGCTTTGGCGAGATCGCGCGCCGGATCGACGCCGGGGTTGAGGAGCACCGCGCGGCAATGCAATCGCTCGGCGATGGCGGTCGCGTAGAAGCCGCCGAGCGAGCTGCCGATGACCGCCATTCCTGCGCTCGGCCAGTCGGCCACTCCGGCGGTCAGCTCGGCCATCGCCGCTGCCGGCGAGACCGGCAGGAGCGGGCACCACCAGACGATGTCGGGCCGGTTCTCAGCCACCCAGGCAGCGAATTTCCTCGCCTTCGTCGACTGTGGTGACGAACGGAAGCCGTGCAGATAGAGAAGGTGGGTGACCGGCGCGCCACGGCCGGGGCCGGCGTCGCTCATGCCGCTGCGCGCCCGGGCGGCGACAGCGCGTCGAGCAGCTTCTCGTGGACGCCGCCGAAGCCGCCGTTGCTCATGCACAGGACGTGGTCGCCCGATCGCGCGGCCGCGACGACGCGGCTGACGAGCTCGGGAACCGTCGCCGCGACGATCGCACGCGCGCCCATCGGAGCGAGCGCCTGGGCGGCGTCCCAGGTGAGGCCGCCGGAGTGGCAGAACGAGAGGTCGGCCTCCTCGAGCGCCCAGGGCAGCTGCGCCTTCATGGCGCCGAGCTTCATGGTGTTCGAACGCGGCTCGAAGACGACGAGGATGCGCGCCGCGCCGACTTTCCTGCGCAGGCCTTCGAGCGTCGTCCGCATCGCCGTCGGATGGTGGGCGAAGTCGTCGTAGACCGAGACGCCGCCGGACACGCCGCGCAGCTCGAGGCGGCGTCTGACGTTGCGAAAGCCGGCCAGCGCGCGTGCCGAAACTTCCGGAACGACGCCGACGTGCTCGGCGGCGGCCATCGCCGCCAGTGCGTTGAGCTGGTTGTGCTCGCCGAGCAGCGCCCACTCGATGCGGGCGATCTTGAGGCCGCCGCGCAGGACGTCGAAGGCGTGCGGCTCACCGCGCGCGCGCAGCATTCCCGGCGCTTCCTTCCTGGCGCCGAAGCGCTGCACCTCGCTCCAGCAGCCCATCGCCAGGACGCGCTGCAGCGCTTCTTCGCGCGCGTTGACGACGATGCGGCCACGGCTCGGCACGGTGCGCACCAGGTGATGGAACTGGCGCTCGATCGCCGCCAGGTCGTCGAAGATGTCGGCGTGGTCGAACTCGAGGTTGTTGAGGATCGCAGTGCGCGGCCGGTAGTGGACGAACTTGCTGCGCTTGTCGAAGAAGGCGGTGTCGTACTCGTCGGCCTCGATCACGAAGGGCGCGCCCGGAGCGCCGAGGCGCGCCGAGACGCCGAAGTCGAGCGGCACGCCGCCGACCAGGAAGCCCGGCGCCAGCCCGGCTTGGTCGAGGATGCGCGCGAGCATCGCCGTCGTCCCGGTCTTGCCGTGCGTTCCGGCGACGGCGAGGACGTGGCGGCCGGCGAGGATCTGTTCGGCGAGCCACTGCGGGCCGCTCGTGTACGGCGCGTTGGCGTCGAGGACCGCCTCCATCAGCGCGTTGCCGCGCGTGATGGCGTTGCCGACGACGAATAGGTCGGGGCGGAGCGCGAGCTGGCCGGCGTCGTAGCCTTCGACCAGATCGATGCCCAGGGCGGCGAGCTGGTCGCTCATCGGCGGGTAGACGTTGGCGTCGCAACCGGTGACTCGATGACCGGCCTCGCGCGCGAGCGCCGCCAATCCGCCCATGAACGTGCCGCAGATGCCGAGGACGTGCAGGTGCATCCGGACGATTCTAGGGAGCGGCAACGACCTTTTCGCGCGCCGGCGGTCGAGTGCGCGGCCGATTTATGCGACGAAGCTCTCGGCCGCGGCCGCGACGGTCGCGGCGATGTCGGCGTGCGCGTGCGCGGAGCTGACGAAGCCGGCCTCGTAGAGCGCCGGCGCGAGGTAGACGCCGCGCGAAAGCATGGCGTGGAAGAAGCGGTTGAAGCGCTCCTTGTCGGTCGCCATCACCTGGCCGTAGTTCTGCGGCAGCTCGGCGGAGAAGAAGAAGCCGAACATGCCGCCCTCGCAGTCGGCCGTCAACGCCACGCCGGCGGCCTGCGCCGCTTCGACGAGGCCGGCGACGAGGCTGCGCGTGCGCGCCGCCAGCGCCTCGAAGTATCCCGGCCGGGCGATCTCGCGCAGCGTTGCCAGACCGCACGCGGTCGCCACAGGATTGCCCGACAGCGTTCCGGCCTGGTACACCGGGCCGAGCGGCGCGAGCTGTTCCATGACCGCGCGCTTGCCGCCGAACGCCGCCAGCGGCATGCCGCCGCCAATGACCTTGCCGAAGACGCTGAGGTCTGGCGCGAAGCCGGGGAGCGCCTCGGCGTAAAGGCCTTGCGCACCGCCGAGCGCAACGCGGAATCCGGTCATCACCTCGTCGAAGACGAGGAGGGCGCCGCTCGCCGAGCACAGCTCGCGCAGGCGCTGCATGAAGGGCACGCTCGCGCGCACGAAGTTCATGTTGCCGGCGATCGGCTCGATCATCACGCAGCCGATCGCCTTGCCGTGGCGCGCGAACGCTTCGTCGAGCGCGGCGACGTCGTTGTATTCGAGGACGAGCGTGTCCTGGACGACCGCCGCCGGAACGCCGGCGCTGGTCGGGTGGCCGAAGGTCGCCAGCCCCGAGCCCGCCTTGACGAGCAAAGCGTCGGCGTGGCCGTGGTAGCAACCTTCGAACTTGACGATCACGTTGCGGCCGGTGGCGCCGCGCGCGAGCCGCAAGGCGCTCATCGCCGCCTCGGTCCCCGAGCTGACGAAGCGGACCTGGTCCATGCTCGGCACGTGGGCGATGATCGCCTCGGCGAGAAGGGTCTCGCGCTCGGTCGGCGCGCCGAAGGACAGGCCTTCCTCGACCGCCGCGTGCACCGCCGCCTGCACCGCCGCATGGCGGTGGCCGAGGATCATCGGCCCCCACGAGCCGATGTAGTCGATGTAGCGCTTGCCCTCGGCGTCGAAGATGTACGGGCCGTCGCCGCGGACGATGAAGCGAGGCGTCCCGCCGACGGCGCGAAACGCGCGCACCGGTGAGTTGACGCCGCCGGGGATGACGCGGCGGGCGCGCTCGAACAGCTCGTCGTTGGTCATCGACCGGCCTTGCGGAAACGCGTCAGTGGACGTGGCGCGGATTCTTGGGCGCGGTGACGGCGTCGGCATCGGCGGTGGGGGCGCCGTCGTCTCCGGGCTCGCCGTCGTCCTCGCCTTCGCCCGGCAGCGCCCAGAAGAAGCGATCCGGGACGACGTTGCCCATGCCGGGGCGAAAGCCCGCGTCGAGCGCCTGGTCGAGAAAGGCGAGCGCCTCTCCGACCGCGGCGTGGAGTTCGACGCCGGTCGCGAGCAGCGCGGCCAGAGCGGCCGAGAGCGTCTCGCCGGCGCCGACGAAGGTGGTCTCGAAGCGCTCGAACTTCTCACCGGTGATGGCGCCCTGCGGCGACGCCAGCACGTTGTCGAGGAACTGATCGGGCAAGGGGACACTCGTGACGAGGACGTAGCGCGTGCCGTGCTTGTTGGCGGCGACCGCGAGCTCGCGCGACGATGGCGGCCGCTCGCCCTCCCACTCGGGGAGGAGGAAGTCGGTCAGCGTCTGGTGGCTGCCGACGAGCACTTCGGTCTGCGGCAGCACCAGGTCGCGGAACGCCTCGAGATAGGCCTGCTGCTCGTCCTCCTCGACCCACGCGAGGTTGGGCAGGTAGGCGACGAGGGGAACGTCGGGATAGT
>JBDSLQ010000039.1:0-3725 GCA_039916285.1 Caldimonas sp. | reverse complement strand
GGCGAGAGGAACAGGCCGCCGATCGTGTCGCCGATGCCGAGCAGCCGCGTCGCCGGCCTGGCGGCGCCGGCGGCGCCGCTCTGGGCAATGATCGCCGCCGGGTCGAAGCCCTCCTGGTCCGCACCGGGCGCCGCTGCGCCAGCTCTCGTTCTGGAAGATGAAGGACCGCGCCCGCGAGTTCGGCGAGAACGGCGCCCACACGCTGCTCGCGCGCCTGCAGCTCGCCGCGCCACGCGCGCACTTTCACCTCATGGGACACAGCTTCGGCTGCATCGTCGCCTCGGCGACGGTGGCCGGCCCGGCCGGTGCGCCCGACCTGCCGCGGCCGGTCGACTCGCTCTTCCTCGTCCAGGGCGCGCTCTCGCTCTGGGCCTACGCGAGCGACATCCCGTTTGCCGCCGGCAGCACGGGCTACTTCCACCGCATCGTCAAGAACGGTCTCGTCCGCGGTCCGATCGTCACGACGCGATCGAGCCACGACACCGCCGTCGGCCGCTTCTATCCGCTCGGCGCGCAGATCAGGAAGCAGCTCGTGCTCGGCAACGACCTGCCGGCTTACGGCGGCATCGGCTCGTTCGGCATCCAGGGCGCGAAGGACACCTTGGACCTGCCGATGCGCGCCGCGAACTTCTCCTACGGATTCAGGCCGGGGGCGATCTACAACCTCGAGGCGAGCGCGATCATCGCCAACGGCGGTGGCGCGTCGGGCGCGCACAGCGACATCGCCCACCCGGAGGTGGCGCATGCGTTCTGGTCGGCCGTGCTGTCTGCACCCGTGCCGCCGGCGGGAACGGTATCGCCCGGCCCCGCCGGCACGGCAGCGCCACTCAAGCCGCCGCGCGGCGGGCTGCTCGGTGGCGACGCGGGCCCTCGTGCTGAGACCCGCCAGCGACAGATGCCGCAGCAGCAGATCCAGCGCCAGCAGCAACAGCTGCCGGAGCCGCCGCCGCAGCGCAAGCTCTCGCGCGGCCAGCGGTCGGCGCCGCCGATGGGACAAAGCGCTCCCGACCCGCCCGCGGCCGTCGACCTCGCCACGCCGCAGCGATGGGTCAACGTCGAGTTCGAAGACCAGCCCCGCGACCAGCCGCTCGCCGCTCGCGAGTGGTACACGCTGGCCTTCGACATCGACGTCGCCCAGCGCGTTGCGGCGATCACCACGGCGCCCTTCGCCGGGGAATCCCTGTTCCCGCCAGCCGTCGAGGAGATCGCGGTGACGGTCCAGCTGGACAGCGTCGACTTCGACATCCCCGATTCGACCCGGCCGCTGCGCATTGCGCGCCAAGGCCGCTCGCGCAACAAGGCGCGCTTCGAGATCTCGCCGCTGCACGACGGTGCGTCGACGATCACCGCGACGCTGCACAAGGAAGGCAATTTCCTGCAGAGCATCGCCATCACCTTCGTCGTCGGCGGCACGCGCGCCGTGCCGATCGAGTCGACCGCGCGGGGCCGGCCACCCTCGGCGGCAAGCGTTCTCCAGCCGCGCGACATCGGCGTGTCGCTCGCGCTCGCCGGCGACGGATACGACTGCGTCGTCTGGGGCGCGGTCGCCTCGCGCGCTCGCCTGCCGCTGCAGCCGGCGTTCCTCGCCAGCGCGGTGGAGGCGACGCGACGCGAGCTGATGAAGGTCGTCATGCACCAGGACGCTGGCGGTTCCTACGTGTTCCAGACCGGCATCGACATCGCCGATGCCGACCGCGACTTCGCCTTGAGGACGATGGCGCGCGCCGGCGCCCTGCTCTTCCAGAAGGTCTTCTTCGGCCCCGCCGCGGGCGCCGACTCGAAGGCAGTGGGTACCTTCCTGCGCGACGCCGCGAGCGACCCGGCCAAGCGGTTGACGCTCCAGGTCGTTGCCGAGGTCGCGCCGATCCCGTGGGGGCTGCTCTACGTCGGCGACGCGTCGGCCGGCGCGAAGCTCGACTGGAATCTCTTCCTCGGCATGCGCCACGTGGTCGAGGAGATCCCGCTGCAGACGACGATGTCGATCACCGACAGCGCGATTGCCAGCGACCGGCCCCGGCTCGCCGTCAGCGTTAATGTCAACAACGGCATCGACGCGCAGCTCGGCGGCAGCTACGTGGCCGACACCAACGCCTACTGGGCGAAGGCGCAGACGACGCGCCAGCGCGTCGGCGTGACTTCGCGGACGACGAGCGCCGACGTCATCCGCGCCCTCGCCGACGACTCGACCGACGACCAGATCCTCTACTTCTACTGCCACGCCGAGGCTGCCGGCCTCGGCGACCCGGGGGGCCCGGACGCGTCGGCCCTCGTCCTCACCGATGCGCGCGTCACGCTGGCCGACCTGAACCTCGACGCGCCGACGACGACGATGCTGCGCGGCAAGCCGCTCGTCTTCATCAATGCCTGCGAGTCGGCCGAGATGTCGCCGGCGTTCTACGACGGCTTCGTTCCCTATTTCATGGCCAAGGGCGCGCGCGGCGTCGTCGGCACGCAGTGCAAGACGCCGGCGCTGTTCGCGGTCGAGTGGGCGAAACGATTCTTCGAGCGCTTCCTCGACGGCGCCGCCATCGGCGAGGTGTTTCTTGCCCTGCGGCGTGAGTTCCTCGAGTCGCACGGCAACCCGCTCGGCCTGCTCTACGCCGTCCATTGCGACGGCGACACGCGGATCGAGCCGGCGCTGACTTAGCGAATGCGCGGCGAGAATGGCCCGCATGAGCGCTCCGATCGACTCCGCCCCCGCCATCCCCGAAGGCTTTCGCGCGCGCGAGTTCGGCGCCGGCTTCATGGCTGTCAACGGCCCGCTGTACGCGCGCCGCAACGACGCCGGGATCCAGCTCGGCTTTCGCGTCGAGGAGCGGCACTGCAACCCGATGGGCATCTGCCACGGCGGCATGATGGCCACCTTCTGCGACATGCTGCTGCCGATCTCGGCGCACGTGTTGTCGAAGGAGCTCGCCAGCCGGTTCCTGCCGACGATCAACCTGCAGATCGACTATCTGGCCGCGTCGCCGCTCGGCGCCTGGGTACAAGGCGAGGCGCAGCTGCTGCGGGCGACGCGCGCACTGGTCTTCATGCAAGGGCTCGTGCAGGCGGACAGCGTCACCGTGGCCCGCGTCAGCGGCATCTTCAAGATCGGCCCGCCGTTCGACGACACGATGCGCCGGGCGCGAGAGGGCGAGCCCCTCGCCTGATCGCGCTCAGTCGTCGTCGCGAACCCGGAACGCGCCGACGAGCTGCAGCTGCATGTTCGGCGGCACCGCCTCGTAGTGCGAGAACTCGATCGTGTAGCGGCCCTGACCGCTCGTCAGCGCATTGAGCCGGCTCTGGTAGCCGAGCAGCTCCGACATCGGCGCCTGGCCGCGCACCATCATCGTTCCCGGCGCTCCGTTGGCCGTGCCGCTGACCATCCCGCGGCGCGACGCCAGGTCGCCGGTGATGTCGCCGAGGGCCGGCGCCGGCGCGGTGATCTCGACGTTGACGATGGGCTCGAGGACGATCGCTTTCGCCTCGCGGATCGCCGCCATGAACGCCTTCTTGCCTGCGGTGACGAAGGCGACTTCCTTGCTGTCGACGCTGTGGTGCTTGCCGTCGTAGACGACGACGCGAACGTCGACGACCGGATGGCCGGCGATGGCTCCGGTGGCGAGCACCTCGCGACAGCCCTTCTCCACCGCCGGGATGTACTGTCCGGGGATCGTTCCGCCCTTGACCTGGTCGATGAACTCGAAGCCGGCGCCGCGCGGCAGCGGCTCGACGCGCAGGAA
>JBDSLQ010000038.1:0-4449 GCA_039916285.1 Caldimonas sp. | reverse complement strand
CGCCCGCATATGCGCCGGCACCCGTGCCCCCCCGCGCGGCCGCGACCCCCCCGGGCCCGGCGCGCGCGCCGTTGCCTGCCCCGGCGGCGAACGTCGGCGGCGACGGCGTCTGCGACCTGCTCGTGCTCGGCGCCGGACCGGGCGGCTATTCGGCGGCCTTCCGCGCCGCCGACCTGGGCTTGAAGGTGGTCATGGTCGAACGCTACAAGACGCTCGGCGGCGTATGCCTCAACGTCGGCTGCATTCCGTCGAAGGCGATGCTGCACGTCGCCGCGGTGATCGACGAGGTCGCGCATTTCGGCGCGCTGGGCGTCGACTTCGGCGCCCCCAAGGTCGATCCCGCCAGGCTGGTCGCGCACAAGAACAAGATCGTCGGGCGGCTCACCGGCGGCCTGGCCCAGATGGCGAAGATGAGGAAGGTCACGGTGATCACCGGCAGCGGCCGCTTCAGCGACGCCCACCACGTCGTCGTCGACCTTGCCGGCGGCGGCACGACCACGATCGGCTTCGCGCGCGCCGTCATCGCCGCGGGCTCGGAGGCCGTGAAGCTGCCGTTCATGCCGAAGGACGATCCGCGCGTCGTCACCTCCACCGGCGCGCTCGAACTGCCGGTCCAGCCCAGGCGCATGCTGATCGTCGGCGGCGGCATCATCGGCCTCGAGATGGCAACGGTGTATTCGACGCTCGGCGCCCGCCTCGACGTCGTCGAGATGCTCGACGGCCTGATGCAGGGCGCCGATCGCGACCTCGTCAAGGTCTGGCAGAAGCTCAACGCGCCGCGCTTCGACAACATCCTGCTGAAGACGAAGACCGTCAGCGCCGAAGCTCGCTCGGCGGGCATCTTCGTCAAGTTCGAAGGCGAGGGCGCGCTCAAGGAACAGGTCTACGACCTCGTCCTGCAGGCGGTCGGCCGCGTTCCCAACGGCAAGCGCGTCGGCGCCGAGGCGGCGGGCGTGAAGGTCAGCGAAGGCGGCTTCATTCCGGTCGACATCCAGATGCGGACCAACGTCGCGCACATCTTCGCGGTCGGCGACATCGTCGGCCAGCCGATGCTCGAGCACAAGGCGGTGCACGAGGCGCACGTCGCCGCCGAGGTCGCGGCGGGCGAGCAGCTCGGCGACGACAAGCTCGCGCGAACCGCGTTCGACGCGCGCGTGATCCCGAGCGTCGCCTACACCGACCCGGAGATCGCCTGGGTCGGCATCACCGAGGACGAGGCCAAGGCGCGCGGCGTGAAAGTGAAGAAGGGCCTGTTCCCGTGGACGGCGTCGGGGCGCGCGATCGCCAATGGCCGCGACGAGGGCTTCACCAAGCTCCTCTTCGACGAGGCAACGCACGCCGTCGTCGGCGGCGGCATCGTCGGCACGCACGCCGGCGACATGATCGGCGAGATCGCGCTGGCGATCGAGATGGGCGCCGACGCGGTCGACATCGGCAAGACGATCCACCCGCATCCGACGCTCGGCGAATCGATCGGCCTGGCGGCGGAGGCGTTCGAAGGCACCTGCACCGACCTGCCGCCGGCTCGACGCTGACGCGGTCCGGCCTGCCTGCCGCTCAGTCTCCTATCGGAGCCGCTGCCAGGTCACCTGCTCGTTCGCGCTGGTGACGCCGACGATCTGTTGCTGGTCGAAGTAGGTCGCCTGGATCAAGACGGCGTACGGCTGGACCTGGAAGCCATTCGACAACCGCCCCTGCAAGGCGATCTGCCCGGTGGCGGGATCGACGGCCCACTGCCCTTCGGCGATGCCTGAGCCCATCTGCCCGCTCGGCTCGCCGCGGAACTGGTGGTTGGCCCAGATCTCGAGCGCCATCTGCCCGAGCGCCCAGCCCATCTGGATCCGCACCTGCCACATGCCGGGAAGAATCGTCAGGAGCGAGGGGGCGCCGGGATTCGCCGGGACGGGCATCGCCGGGCGCGCGCTGCCCGCGGGCGGCGCCTGGTTGGGCGGCGGTTGCGAGTGCCCCGAGGGTTCCTCCGTTTCGCTGTCGACGAGGAACACCCGCTTGGGATCGACCCCCGCGCGGACCAGGAGCGTCGGGGTGTCCTCTTCGGGAATGCCCTTGAGGAGGAGGGCGACCTTGCTCTGCTCGAAGGCGTCGAGCACCGAGCGCCCGAAGCCGACGGCGCTGTAGAACGACGCCGCGAAGGCGATCGCGGCATCGTCGCCGATCTCCTGCTTCATGCCGATCGCGCAGTCGATCACCGCGACGATCGCCTCCGCCTGCTCCCTCGGGAAGCAGGCGTTGAGGACGACGACCCGGATGTTGTCCTTGCAGGTCGTGAAGAGCTGGCGCAGGGCCCACGCCGACACGGGGATCGCGACGCGCGAGTCGTTGACGAGGACGATCTGCTGCTGGTCGGTGCCGTGGCCGCTGAAGTGGACCACGTGCGGCCGGAATTCGTTCAGGTACTCGAGCAGGTCGTCGGGGCGGACCGCCCACTTCGTGATGAGCTCGAGCGAGTCGCGCCGCTCGCTGGGCACCTCTAGGACACGTCGGCCAGATGCAGGCCGAAGCGGCCTTCGCGCCGGTCGGCGAAGAAGAACTCGAGCGTCATCCTGGTCGTGCGGAAGGCGATCTCGTCCCACGGCACCTCGGCCTCGGCGAACAGGCGCGCTTCGAGAGACTCCGCACCAGGGACGAAGTCGGCGTCGAGCATGCGCGCGCGATAGAACAAGTGGACCTGGCCGACGCGCACCACGTTGATCAGCGAGTAGAGGCCCTCGAGCTCGATGCGCGCTCCCGCTTCCTCGCCGGTCTCGCGAACGGCGCCCTGCGCGGTCGTCTCGCCGAGCTCCATGAAGCCGGCCGGCAGCGTCCACAGGCCCCGTCGCGGCTCGATGGCGCGCCGGCAGAGCAGCACCTTGTCCTCCCACACCGGCAGCGTGCCGACGACGTTGAGCGGGTTCTCGTAGTGGATAGTCGTGCAGACCGTGCAGGTGGCGCGCGCGCGATTGTCGTCGGCGGGCGTCTGGTAGCGCACACCGGCACCGCAGGCGCGGCAGTGCAGGATGCTGCGGGGCGCGAACATGGCACGAGTGTAGGGTGGCGCATGGCATCATCGTCACCACCACGGCGGCACCGGCCGCAGGGCGATCGAATCGTCGCCGCACATCGAAAGCCATCGTCATGAGCCATGTCATCGCAGCCGCCGCCGGCCCCGTCGTTCCCGTCGCCGGCGGCGATACCTTCCCGGTCCGCCGCATCTATTGCGTCGGCCGCAACTACGTCGAGCACGCGAAGGAGATGGGCTTCACCGGCCGCGAGCCGCCCTTCTTCTTCATGAAGCCGGCCGACGCCGTCCTGCCCGTGGCCGAGGGCGAGATCGGCCGCATGCCGTATCCGACGTTGACGAAAGACCTGCATCACGAGGTCGAGCTGGTCGTCGCTATCGGCACTGGCGGGGGCGCCATCGCCGCCGCCGACGCGATGCGACACGTCTGGGGCTACGCCGTCGGCCTCGACATGACGCGGCGCGACCTGCAGGGCGAAGCCAAGAAGCTGGGCAGGCCGTGGGACATCGGCAAGAGCTTCGACCACTCCGCGCCGATCGGGCCGATCCGCCGCGCCGCCGAATGCAGCGTCGGCGCCGACACGCGCATCACGCTCGAGGTCAACGGCGCCCTGCGCCAGCAAAGCACGATCGGCAAGCTGATCTGGAACATCGGCGAGATCATCGAGCACCTGTCGGCGGCCTGGGAGCTGCAGCCCGGCGACCTGATCTTCACCGGCACCCCCGAAGGCGTCGCCGCGGTCGGGCGCGGCGACGTGCTGAAGGCCGAGGTCTCGGGCGTCGGCACGCTCCAGGTCGCGATGGCCTAGGCCAGCGCGCGAGGCCTTGCAGCTCTACAACTATTTCCGCTCGTCGGCGTCGTATCGCGTCCGGATCGCGCTTGCGCTGAAGAAGCTCGAGTACGAGTACCTGCCGGTCCACCTGGTCAGGAACGAGCAGCTCGCGCCGGCGTTTCGCGCCATGGCGCCTGCGCAGCTGGTGCCGGCGCTGCTCGTCGACGCTGCCGCCGGGTCCGGCGCGCCGGTGGCGATCACGCAGTCGCTCGCGATCATCGAATACCTTGACGAGACGGTGCCCGAGCCGCCGCTGCTGCCGGCCGATGCGCTCGGCCGCGCGCGCGTGCGCACGATCGCGCTCGACATCGCCTGCGAGATCCATCCGCTCGACAACCTGCGCGTGCTGCGCTATCTGCAGAACGAGCTGAAGGTGGGCGACGACGACAAGAACCGCTGGTACCGCCACTGGGTCGAGACCGGGCTCGAGGTCGTCGAGCGCCAGCTCGCCGCCCACCCCGCGACCGGGCGCTTCTGCCACGGCGACACGCCGGGGCTCGCCGACTGCGTCCTCGTGCCGCAGATCTTCAACGCCAGGCGAATGGACTGCCGCCTCGACCACGTGCCGACGGTGATGCGCGTCTTCGAGGCGTGCATGGC
>JBDSLQ010000037.1:0-20753 GCA_039916285.1 Caldimonas sp. | reverse complement strand
GGTCGACCTCAACATCGGCGTCGCCAATCCGATCATCACGCTGGTCTCGCTGCCGGGCACCTCGACGGCGATCGCGTCGAACTTCTTCGCCGACAACGGGCGCGTCTACGTGCTCGCGGCGAACGGCGCGAACGTCGTCGTGCACGTGATCAAGGCCTCGGACAACACCGTCGAGTTCAGCATCCCGGCGACGGGCCTGAGCTTCAACGGATCATTCGGCGGCGTCATCGTCGACGGCAGGCGCAAGCAGGTCGTCATCGCCGGCACCAGCACGCTCGGCCTGCTCGACATCTCGACCGCGACGCCGACCTGGAGCGCGGCCTCGGTGATCAACGTCGACGGCACGGACTCGTTCTCGCTCAATTCCGAGACCGGCGTCATCTTCGTCTCGTCGGACGGCACCAAGAAGACGGTCGACTCGACCGTCAAGCCGATGACCAAGCGCGATTACATCGCCAGTCTCGGCACGACCGACGGCGTCGCCTTCGACACGCTGACCGGCATGATGATCATCACGCCCGAGTTCCAGGACAAGGCGTTCGTGATCAACATGAACGAACTGCCCGCCACCGGCACCGGCCCGGCGCCGACGCTCGACGTGCCGGGAGTCGGCACCACGGCCCCGGTGGGCGAAGGCCCGGGCGGCCAGGTCGCCGTCAACGTGCTGACGCACCAGGCCCTGGTCGCGGACGAGTTCGGCCACAACATCCGCCTCGTCCAGATGCCGACGGCGCCGATCACCGGTGCGGCAACCACCGCCAACGCGTTCACGATCGCCGGCTCCATCCTGCCGAAGCCGATGGTCAACAACGTGGCGACGCAGATCGGCATGCGCGGCGATCCCAACTCGGTGACCATCGACCCGGCGCGCAACTTCGGCTACGTGCTGGCCGACACCCAGGCCAGCTACCACGGCTTCAACGTGAACTTCCCGTTGTTCCTGGTCCGGATCGACCTCTCGGGTGCGGTGAAGGGCCAGCCGTGGACGCCTTCGATGCAGGCGATTCGCATGCCCTGATTCCGACCGGACTCCACTCTCGCGCCGCTGCCGGGGCCACCCGCAGCGGCGTTTTCTCGTCCCCCTCCCGGGCCATCGCCGACGGCCTCTCAGTCGCGCGGCTCTTCCCAGTCGAAGCGCCAGATCGCGATCGTCGCGAGCAGAGCGCTGAACGCGAGCATGACGGCGATCGGCGCGATCGCCGCCTCGAAGCCGAGGCCACGCCAGGTCATCGCGTCGAGACCGTCGACCGCCCATCGCGTGGGCACGATGAGCAACGCGCTCTGCAGCCACGGCGGGAAGACGAACGACGGCACCCAGGCCCCGCCGAGCATCACCATCACGAGCGTCGCGAAGCGCCAGGCCGCGTGTCGCCTCGGGCGTTTTGCCGATCGCCGCGATGAGCAGGCCGAAGCTCGATGTGAAGATCGCGAAGGCGAAGGCGATGGCGACGCCGACGAAGCCGGAGACGCCGATGGTCCGACTCTAGCGAGCACTCGGGTCGAGGAGTCGTTTGGCCTCTCCAGGTCGCTGCGCTACCCCTGGCGGGCGGCCGGCGCGCACGGTGCGCGAACACACCATTGCAAAGACCGCGCTTCGCCCCAGCTGCAAGCGGACTCGCCGTTCGGCGGATTCGCCGCCCGCGGTGGCGGCGTACCTTCGCCGCCATCGTGGATGACGTCGGTGCTGCCACCTTCGCGGTCCTCTGCCGACGCGGCGCGATCGCCTCGGCTGCGGCCTGGCGTTTCGGGCTCGTCGTCACCGCCGCGCACGTCTTTTGGCGCACGCCGGCGGCTCTGACGCTCGTCGATGCCACCGGCCACAGCATCGCTGCGACCCTCGTCGGCATCGACTCGTCGACCGACCTCGCGCTGTTTCGCATTACCGGCGACAAGGCCTTGCCGGCACTGCCTTCCACGCGGCCGGCACCCGTCCGCGCTGGCCACTTCGCGCTCGGCATCTCGGCGCACACCGCCAAGTTCCACGTCGCCCAGATCATTGCCAAGCTGCAAGCGCAGCGCGCGCACGCGGTGGCCAAGGCGCTCCGCGCCGGCTTCGTCGACGCCTGACGGGCACGCGCGCCGACCGTTGGTCGTTCCGGCGCGAACCCTTCCCCCGCCGCGCAGACCCGGCTGGCGCGAACTGCGCCCCGCCGCAGAGAATGGCACCCTGACGGATCGACGTCGAAAAGGGTGTGCCGTGACTACACAGCAGATTGCCGAGCAGTTGAGCGCCTACATGTGGAGCGCGCTCGCGTCGCCGACCGAGCTTCTCGCGCTGTTCGCCGCCGCCGTGGCCGGTGGCCTGCAGATCAGCAGCTCGTTCGTCAAGACGATGGTGCCCCTGCGCTGGCTCGCCGTTCTCAGCAATTTCGGCTTCCTCGGCTACGGCATCCTCCATCCCTCGTTCGTGATGGCGCTGATGCACGGCATCCTGCTGCCGATCAACGTCGTGCGGCTGGGCGAGATGACGCGGCTGACGCGTCGCGTCGAGGCCGTGACGAACAACCCCGATCGTTCGGGAATCTGGCTGCGGCCGTACATGAAGTCGAGCAAGAGAAAGGCTGGCGACGTGCTGTTTCGCCTCGGCGACGAGGCCGAGCATCTCTACATCCTGGTCGAGGGCCGGGTCGATTTCCCGGAGGTCAACGCCAGCGTCGGCCCGGGGGATATGTTCGGCGAGATCGCCTTCTTCTCACCGGAGCGCCGGCGCACCCTGACGGCGTGCTGCGGTGTCGACTGCGCGCTCCTCAGCATCGACCAGAGCACCGTGCGCCAGCTCTATTTCCAGAACCCGGGCTTCGGCTTCGAGATCGTCGGCCTCGTCGCCGGTCGACTCTCTGCCGATGTCGCGCGCCTTCGCGCCCAGATCATCGAGCACGCGCCGATCGCCTGAGGCGCCCGCGCCGGAGGTTCACGCCTCTTCGTCTTCGCCGTCGTCGTCGCTGTCGTCGGCGAGCAACTCGATCGAGTCGTCGTTGCCGGTGATCGATTCGGCCGAGTCGAGCGCGTCCTTCGAGCGCGCGATGCGGTCGGGAGAGATGTCGGCGCCGTCGCGTGCACCCTGGGGAACCGCTTCTGCGCGCTCACCCGTGCCGCCGGAGTCGGAATCGGCGTCCTCGACGATGGGCGTTGCGCCGCCGGTTTCCTCGCCTTCCTCGGTTTCGGTCTTCAGCCGCGTCGCGCCCTGCACGTCGCTGCCGCTGTCGGAGGTGTCGCTCGGGCCGAGCGCACCGGCGTCGCGGCCGCGCGCTTGCTGAGGCGCGCGATCGCCGCCGAGGATGCTGCTGTGGGACATGATCGCTCCAGGTGATTGAAGCCAATATCGGGCAAGCGCCATGCCGTTGCCGTGCGGCAGCGTCAGACCCTCTCGACGATGATCGCGATGCCCTGGCCGACGCCGATGCACATCGTGCAGAGCGCGTAGCGGCCGCCGCTGCGCTGCAGCTGGTTGACGGCGGTGGTGACGAGGCGCGCCCCGCTCGCCCCGAGCGGGTGGCCGAGCGCGATCGCGCCGCCGTTCGGGTTGACGCGGGCGTCGTCGTCGGCGAGGCCGAGGTCGCGCAGAACCGCCAGGCCTTGCGCCGCAAACGCCTCGTTGAGCTCGATCACGTCCATTTGCGCCAGCGCCAGGCCAGCGCGCTCGAGCACCTTCCGGGTCGCGGGCGCCGGGCCCATGCCCATGATGCGCGGCGCGACGCCGGCGCTCGCCATGGCGACGACGCGCGCGCGGGCCACGAGCCCGTGCCGGCCGGCGGCGCGCTCGCTCGACAGCACGAGCGCGCACGCGCCGTCGTTGACGCCGGATGCGTTGCCGGCGGTGACGGTGCCGTCGGGGCGAACGACGCCTTTCAGCTTGGCGAGGGCCTCGAGGCTGGTGTCGCGCGGATGCTCGTCCCTGGCGACGACGAGCGGATCGCCCTTCTTCTGGGCGATCGTCACGGCGACGATCTCGCCGTCGAAGAAACCGGCCTTCTGCGCCGCCACCGCCTTCTGCTGCGACGCGAGCGCCATCCGGTCCTGCGCTTCGCGCTCGATCCTGAAGTCGGCGGCGACGTTCTCGGCGGTCTCGGGCATCGAGTCGACGCCGTACAGCTCCTTCATCCGCCTGTTGACGAAGCGCCAGCCGATGGTCGTGTCGTAGACGGCGTTGGCGCGCCCGAACGCGCTCTCGGCCTTCGGCATCACGAACGGCGCCCGGCTCATGCTCTCGACGCCGCCGGCGATCATCAGCTCGGCCTCGCCGGCGCGGATGGCGCGCGCCGCGGTGCCGACCGCGTCCATGCCCGAGCCGCAGAGGCGGTTGATCGTCGCGCCGGAAACGCCCTGCGGAAGCCCGGCGAGGAGCGCCGACATCCGGGCGACGTTGCGATTGTCCTCGCCGGCCTGGTTGGCGCAGCCGTAGAGGACGTCGCTCACCGCGGCCCAGTCGACCTTGGCGTTCCTCTCCATCAGCGCCCTGATCGGGATCGCGCCGAGGTCGTCTGCGCGGACCGACGACAACGCGCCGCCGTAGCGGCCGATCGGCGTGCGGACCGCATCGCAGATGAAGGCTTGGATGGTGCTCATGCTTTCGCTCCTCCGGCGCGCGCAAGCGGCGCGCCGGTCTGGGCCTGCAACTCGTCGAAGCTCATGTCCTCGACGATCTCGACGACGACCAGGCCGCGCGGCGTGACGTCGATCACCGCGAGGTCGGTGTAGATGCGGGCGACGCAGCCAATGCCGGTGAGCGGATAGCTGCAGCGCTCGACGATCTTCACCCCGCCGCCCTTGGTCGTGTGCTCCATCATGACGTAGGTCTTCTTGGCGCCGATCGCCAGGTCCATCGCGCCGCCGACCGCCGGGATCGCGTCGGCCGCGCCGGTGTGCCAGTTGGCGAGGTCGCCGTTGGCGGCGACCTGGAACGCGCCGAGGACGCAGACGTCGAGGTGGCCGCCACGCATCATCGCGAAGCTGTCGGCATGGTGGAAGAACGAGCCGCCCGGAAGCAGCGTCACCGGCTGCTTGCCAGCGTTGATGAGGTCGAAGTCCTCGCCGCCTTCGCGCGGTGCCGGGCCCATGCCGATGACGCCGTTTTCGCTGTGCAGCACGATCTCGCGCCCGCTCGGCAGGTGATTGGCGACCAGCGTCGGCAGGCCGATGCCGAGGTTGACAACGGCGCCGTCGGGGATGTCGTGGGCGACCCGCGCGGCCATCTCGCCGCGGCTCCATCTGCGTTCGCGCTTGGCGGGATCGCTCATGCCTGCTGCCTGAAGCCGCCCGCGCTCGTCGCGACGCGGTCGATGAGGACGATCCGCTGCACGAAGATTCCCGGCGTGACGACCGCCTCCGGGTCGAGCCTGCCGAGCGGGACGATCTCGTGAACGGTCGCGATCGTCGTTCTTGCCGCCATCGCCATCACCGGCCCGAAGTTTCGCGCCGTCATTCGGTAGGTGAGGTTGCCCCAACGGTCGCCTCGCTCGGCCTTGATGAAAGCGCAGTCGGCGTGCAGCGGGGCTTCCAGGACATACATGCGGCCGTCGATCTCGCGCGTTTCCTTGCCCTGGGCGAGGTCGGTGCCGTAGCCGGTCGGCGTGAAGAAGCCGCCGATGCCGGCGCCGGCGGCGCGGATCCGCTCGGCGAGGTTGCCTTGCGGCACCAACTCGAGCTCGATCTCGCCGGCACGGTAGGCGCGATCGAAGTGGTGGCTGTCCGCCTGGCGAGGGAACGAGCAGATGATCTTGCGCACCCGCCGTGCCGCGATCAGCGCTGCCAGGCCGGTGTCGCCGTTGCCGGCGTTGTTGTTGACGATCGTCAAGCCCTTCGCGCCCTGCTCGAGCAAGGCGCCGACCAGCTCGTTGGGCAGCCCCGCCGTCCCGAACCCGCCGATCATCACCGTCGCGCCGTCGGCCACGTCGGCCACGGCGTCGGCGAGCGACGCGACCTGCTTTTCGATCATCGCTTGGCGTCGGTGGACGTCTTCGCCATGCGGGCGAGGCCGTCGATCGCGAGCACATAGCCGGCAACGCCGAAGCCGACGACGATGCCAGCGCAGGCGGGCGACAGGTAGGAATGATGGCGAAAGGGCTCGCGCGCGTGCACGTTCGAGAGGTGCACCTCGATCACGGGCACGGCAATCGCCTTGATCGCATCGCCGAGAGCCGCCGACGTATGGGTGTAGGCCCCGGCATTGAGGACGACGCCCAGCGTCTCCCCGGCAGTCCGGCCCGCTTCGTGCAGCCAGTCGATCAACACACCTTCGTGGTTGCTTTGATGAAAGTCGACATCCGCACTGTGCGCTTGCGCAGATTGGCGGCATGTCGCTTCCAGATCGGCGAGCGTCGCACTACCGTAAACCGCTGGCTCGCGCGTGCCGAGCAAATTCAGGTTAGGCCCGTTCAGGACCCAGATCTTCGGCATGTTCGTCGTCCTGCGCCACCGAACGCGACGCCGAAGACATTGTCACGCCGAACCCCGGCTGACGGGCCGGCGGCGGGGCGCGTGCCCTGCCGCCGGCACTCGTTCAGCGCGGGCTGCCGCGACGTACCAGGTTGACGATCGCCAGCAAAACGACGGCGCCAAGCAGCGAGACCAAGAGGCCTGAGATGCTGAAGTCGTTCGAGTTGATGGTGCCGGTACCGAACATCGGTGCCAGCAACCAGCCGCCCAACATGGCGCCGATGATGCCGACGACGACGTTCAGGATGACGCCCTGTTGTCCGTCCGTTTTCATGATCATGCTGGCGACCCAACCGATGAGGCCGCCCACGACCAGCCAAATGATGAAGTTCATGCTCTTCCCCTGTTCAAGCCGTTAAAGACGACCTGCCCATCCCATGGAGTGGCATGTGCGGGCCGGCGCTGACGTTTCCCGCCTCCGGCCGAGAAGCCGGTGCTGGAAACGTGGGTAGCCTATGCGGGGGCGTCGTTCACTCCCATGAGGCATGACCCTTAAAGCGCGTCAGCCGCCTCCTACAGGCGAGTGGACGACCGGGCGTCGCCGGGGGAGACGAGCGCTTGCCGCTCGTCCATTAATTCGTCAGGACGAGCGCGCCCTGGTAGAGGCCGAGCAGCAAGGCACTGACCCCGACGTGCGCGGCGAGGTGCCGCCCGCCCTGGCCGACCCCGAGGCCGAGGCGCACGCCGACGCAACCCCAGACCGCGACGACGAGCACCGCGCCGGCGTCGCGCGCCTGCAGGGCGTGGCCGCTCACCTGGGCCAGGCCGATGACGGCCACCCAGAGCCCGACGGCCATCACGGTCGCGGCCGTGACTTCGTTGAAGGAGGGTCTGCGCAATTCGATGCCGAGGAACGTCATGGCGGGCGGGGAGGTTGAAGCAAGCCGAAGGGTAAGGAAACCGGCGCTCTCCGGAGTGGCGAAGAGGGGCCTCGCGGCGGGCCAGTTCCGACGATTGCCGGCCGACCCCGCGCCGCGCTTCATCGTCGCTTCACCGGCCGGGCCGCCGGGCCGCGTCGCCTTCGCATTTTCTTCGCTGCCGGCGCCGATTCTTCCGGCCACGCCGCAGGTTGCGGCCCAACCCGTCAACAAAGGCACAGCCATGGCACTCCAGCGCTTTCCCCTCCTCGGCAAATCGGTCGCGCTCTTCGCCGTTGTCGTCGCCTTGATGCTCGCCCTGCAGGCGGTGAGCGGAATCGTCGCCGAGCGCGAAGGCCGCCTGCGCGACGCCGAACGCAGCGTCGCCGACAGCCTGGCCTCGGCGCAGACGCTGGTCGGTCCGCTGATCCAGCGCGATTGCAGCGAGGCCTGGGAAACCACCCAGGGCGAGGGAAAGGACCGCAAGACCGTGACCGAGCGGCGGGTCTTCAAGCTCAGCGCGGCGCCGGCGATGCTCGACGTCAAGGGAGATCTCGCCATCGAGCCACGCTATCGCGGCATCTTCAAGGTCAACGGCTACGTCCTGAAGGCGCGCGTGGTGGCGGGCTGGAACGACGGCGCGCCGCTGATGCCGCAAGCGCAGCACGCCGGCTCGCGACTGCACTGCGACGCGCCGGTGATGTTCGTCGCCCTCGGCGATTCGCGCGGCGTGCGCAGCGCGGCGATGCAGATCGACGGCGCCGTCGTCCCGGTCCTCGCAGGGACGCAGCACGCGGCCCACCCGCGCGGCTTCCACGCCGACGTCGCGGAGTCGTTCGCCGGCGCGCGCCGGCCGCTCCGCGCCGAGATCGCCCTCGAGCTGGTCGGCACCGGCGAGCTCGCCTTCGCGCCGATTGCGGGCAGCACCCGCGTCGCGATCGCCTCCGACTGGCCGCATCCGTCATTCGCCGGCCGCTTCCTGCCGATCGAGCGGCAAGTCGGCGAGACCGGCTTCACCGCACGCTGGCAGCTCAACGCGCTGGCGACGACGGCACCCCAGGCGGCCGCGGCAGGCGCGCCGGCCTGCCGCCTGCACGACCCCATGCGCGACGAAGTATCGCCGCAGGGCGACGGGCGCCGCCAGCCGTGCCTGGAGCTGTTCGGCGTCGCTTTCATGGACCCGGTCAGCCCCTACGTCCTGAGCGACCGCGCGACCAAGTACGGCCTTCTCTTCATCGCCCTGACCTTCGTCGGCGTCGGCGCGGTCGAGGTGACTGGAGTACCTTCGCGCTTCGCACTCCGGTCTTCGCCCCTGGGGCGGCCCGGCGAGCTCAGGCGGCGCCTGCGCGTGCACCCGATCCAGTACCTCCTCGTCGGCTCCGGAATCGCGGTCTTCTTCCTCCTCCTCGTCAGCCTGTCCGAGCACGTGCCGTTCGCCATCGCCTACCTCGCCGCCGCCGCGGCGTGCACGGCGCTGCTCGCGTTCTACGGGTCGTTCGTGCTGCGCGGCAGCCGCGCCGGCGCTGTCTTCGGCGCGGCGATCGCGGCGCTCTATGCCTCGCTCTACGCGCTGCTGCAGCTGGAGCAGACGGCGCTGCTGCTCGGCTCGATCATGCTGTTCGCCGTGCTCGCGGGACTGATGGCGGCGACGCGCCGGATCGACTGGTACGGGCTTTTCGAGCGGATGCGCGCCGACCACGGCAAGCCGCCTGCCGGCGCTCCGGTCGCGCCCATCTCCTCGACTTGAGGCGCAGCGATCCG
The DNA here is from genome assembly GCA_039916285.1 of Caldimonas sp. Lineage (GTDB taxonomy): Bacteria > Pseudomonadota > Gammaproteobacteria > Burkholderiales > Burkholderiaceae_C > Schlegelella_A. The sequence goes on along the minus strand of JBDSLQ010000037.1, from coordinate 11,700 downwards.
GGAAACACGCGCCTCAAACGCCGAAGATCTTCTTCAGCGCGTAGGGCGCGACCACCTCGAGCTGGTCGTAGCGACAAGCCGCCGGTGGCTTGTCGGAGCGCCAGCGAAGGAAGGTCGTGGCGTGGCGAAAGCGATCGCCCTGCAGGTGGTCGTACTTCACCTCGCAGACGCGCTCGATGCGAAGCGGCTGCCACGCCAGGTCCTTGCCGGCGCTCCAGCGGCTGGTCGCGCCGGGCATGCGCTGCGCCGCTGCGCCGGCGGGTGCGTTCTTCGCTGCGGCATCCTGCTCGGCCCAGTCGCGCCAGGGATGATCGGCCAAGGCGTCGCGGCACAGCGGCGCAAGCTCGGCGGCCAGCTCGCGCCGCTTCGCCATCGTGAACGACGATGTCACGCCGACGTGATGGAGCACGCCGGCATCGTCGTGCAGGCCGAGCAGCAGCGAGCCGACCGCCTTGGCCCCGCCTTCCTCGCTGCTCTTGTGCCACCGGAACCCGGCGACGACGCAATCGGCAGTGCGCGCGTGCTTGATCTTCAGCATCGCCCGCTTGCCCGGCTGGTACGGCGCGTCGAGCGGCTTGGCGATGACGCCGTCGAGGCCGGCGCCCTCGAACTCGCGCAACCAGGCCGCGGCGACAGCGCCGTCGCGTGTCGCCGGGGTCAGGTACAGCGGAGGCCGGGGCCGGGCAAGCAGCGCCTCGAGGGCGGCGCGCCGCGCCGACTGCGTTTCGGCGACGAGGCTTCGTCCGCCGGTGGCGAGCAGGTCGAAGGCGACGAACGAGGCCGGCGTCGCGACAGCAAGCTTTGCGACGCGCGATGCGGCCGGATGCAGGCGCTGCTGCAAAGCGTCGAAGTCGAGGCCGTTGCGGCTGACGACGACGATCTCGCCGTCGACGATCGATCCGTCGGGAAGGCGTTCGAGAAGCGCGTTGCGCAATTCCGGGAAGTAGCGGTCGAGGGGGCGCAGGTCGCGGCTCTGGATCGCAACCTCGTTTGCACCCGGCCGAAAGACGATGGCGCGAAAGCCGTCCCACTTCGGTTCGAACAGGTAGCCGCCCCCGCGCGGCAGCGCATCGATCAGCTTGGCGAGCATCGGCTCGATCGGCGTCGGCACCACGGCGTCTGCCGACGTCGGCGCTTCCGCAGCGGCCGCCGCCTTCCGTTCCGGCGCCGTCGCGGCGGCAAATCGTTTCGTCGCCATGGTCTTCACGCCTCCAGTGTGCCGCCCGTCCGTTTCGCCGCAAGGCAACGGCCATGCCATCATCGCCCGCGCCATGGCCCCGATCGCGATCGATCCCAGCAGCCGCCGCAACGCGACGACCTGGCTCGGCCGCGGCCTGCTCTTCGTCGCCGTCGTCTTCCTGCTCGAGCACGCGCGGCCGCTGCTCCTTCCGGTGGCGATCGCAATCGTCTTCACCTTCGTCCTCGCGGCCCCGGTGCGGGCGCTGCGCCGCGCCGGCGTCCACGAGTACGTCGGCGCCGGCCTCGTCGTCGCCGCCGGCCTGGGCGTCGCCGGCCTCCTGCTGATGCTGGTCGCCGCGCCGGCGGCCGCCTGGTGGTCGCGGGCGCCGCTGATCGTCAACGAGCTCGTCGAGGCGTTGCAGGGCTGGCGCGATGCGCTTTTTCCCTATGCGCCGCCGGCGTCGCTGGTGCGCCCTACGGCGCCGCCCGTCGATCCGCTTGGCGAGCGGCTTGCAAGCGAGGGCTGGATGTTCACGCGCCTGGTGATCGGCGGAACGATCTCGTTCGCGCTCTCGGCCTCGGCGACGGTGATCCTGCTTTATTTCATGCTCGCCTCCGAGCGTTGGCTGGTGATGCGAACCGTCGCCGCCGTGCGTCGGCCGCGCGCGCGCGCGCTGATCCTCTCCGGCGTGCGCCAGGCGCAGCGCGACATCGGCCTCTTCATCAGCACCATGAGCCTGATCAACATCGCCCTCGGCGCCGCCACCGGGCTGGCGCTCTGGGCGATCGGCCTGCCGAACCCGGTTCTGTGGGGGACGACGACGGCGGTGCTGGCCTTCATTCCCTATCTCGGGCCGCTGCTGGTCACGCTCCTGCTGCTGCTGGCTGGCAGCGTCGCGTTCGGCACTGGCCTGGCGATGCTCGGCCCGCCGGCCGCCTTTCTGCTGCTGCACGGCATCGAAGCCAACTTCCTGAGCCCGATGATCATGGGCCACCGGCTGCGCCTGCGCCCGGTCTTCGTTTTCCTGGCGGTGATGGTCTGGGGCTGGCTGTGGGGCATCGCCGGCGCGTTTCTGGCGGTGCCGCTGCTCCTCGCGTTGCGCGCCTTCTGCAAGCGAACGCGCACTCTCCGCATCGTTTGTGTCTATCTGGAAGGGGACTGACGTTGTCCCGGTGCCGCAGGCGCTGTCTTGCGGGCGTCATGTTGGGGGTGAGGATGGCCACGCTCGCGGCTGAGTCCTACTTGCAGCCGGCATAGCGATTGCCAGAATCCCCCGATGGACTCTGCCTCACGCCCGATGCGGATCGCCTACGTCACCGAAACCTACCCGCCCGAGCTGAACGGCGTTTCGCTCACGGTCGAGCGGACAGTGCGCTTCCTGCGCGGGCGCGGCCACAACGTCGAGCTGATCCGGCCGCGCCAGCCTGGCGAGGCACGTCTCGACGCGGGCGACGAGCTGCGCACCGCCGGCTGCGCCATCCCGGTGTATCGGGAGCTCCGCTTCGGCCTGTCACGTGTCGGCCCGCTTCTGCGCCGCTTCGAGCGCAACCGGCCCGAGCTCGTCCACCTCGCCACGCCGGGCCCGCTGGCCTGGGCGGCGCTCGCGGCGGCGCGTGCGCTGTCCATCCCCACGACCTCCGACTTCCGCACCAACTTCCACCAATACAGCAGCTACTATGGCCTGGGCGCCCTCGCGAACCCGGTGCTGGGCCTGCTGCGACGCTTCCACAACCTGACTGCGCGCACCTTCGTGCCGACGCGGGCCACGGCGCGCGAGCTCGGCGCGGCCGGCTTTCACAACCTGACGATGGTCGGGCGTGGCGTCGACACCGAGCGCTTCTCGCCGAGCCAGCGCAGCGCTGCCTTGCGCCGAGAGTGGCAGGCCGACGGCGCACCGGTGCTGCTCATGGTCGGGCGTGTCGCCGCCGAGAAGAACGTCGAGCTGGGTCTGCGCGCGTTCGAGCTCGCCAAGCGCAGCCGACCCGATCTTCGTCTCGTCGTCGTCGGCGACGGGCCGGCGCGGCCGCGCCTTCAGACGGCCCATCCCGACGCGATCTTCGTCGGTGTCAAGCGCGGTGCCGAGCTGGCCGCGCACTACGCGTCGGCCGACCTGTTCCTGTTCCCGAGCCTGTCCGACACCTTCGGCAACGTCGTCATGGAGGCGCTCGCGTCCGGCCTGCCGGTGCTTTCGTTCGCGGTCGCCGCGCCGGCGGAGCACGTTGCCGACGGGGTCGCCGGCCGGCTGGTCGCTCCCGGCGACGAAGCCGCCTTCATCGCCGCGCTCGGCGCGCTGACCGAGCCTGCTGCCTCGCTCGAAACGATGCGCGAAGCGGCCGTCGCCGCCGCGCGCCGCGCCACCTGGCCCGAGGTGCTCGCGCGCTTCGAAGCCCGTCTCGAAGACACCGCCCGTGCACCCGAAACGCCGCCATCCCGTGTTCCAGTCGTGGCCTGAGCGTCAGCAGCTCTGGGTCGAGCGCGAGCGCTACCTCTGGCTCGCGCGCGAGCGCTCGGTCGCGAGCTGGATGCACCGCGCCGCCGCGCGCGCATGGGTCGTGCGCTTCCTCGACGCGGTCAGCCGCGTCGGCGACGGTTGGCTCTGGTACGCCGTCATCGTCTGCCTGCCGTGGGCGGGCGGTGCGTCAGGGCCGTCGGCCTCGGTGCGGATGATCGGCGTCGGCATCGTCGACCTGATGGTCTACAAGATCATCAAGCGCTGGATCGCCCGGCCGCGGCCGTACCGGACCTGCCCGGAGATCCGTGCCTGTTCGCGGTCGCTCGACGAGTTCAGCTTTCCGAGCGGCCACACGCTGCACTCGGTCGCGTTCAGCCTCATCCTGACGGTCTACTACCCGGTGCTCGGCCTCGTCGTCTGGCCGTTCACCATCCTCATCGCCGTCTCGCGCATCGTCCTCGGCCTGCACTACCCGAGCGACGTCATCGTCGGCGCGCTGATCGGCGCGGTCACCGCGGCGGTGAGCTTCAACCTGCTCTAGGCTGCCATTACTTCCGGGTCGTGGTCGCCCGTACGGCGCCGGCCTCGGCCAGGCGGGAGCGGCGCATGAACTCGGCGACGGTCACCGGCCTGCGCTTGCGCAGAGAACGCTCGAGGATCTTTTGCCAGGATCGCTTCACCGCCGCGAAGTCGGCATCGCGCGGATGCAGCTCGAGGCGCAACAGCGGATTGGCCCGCTCGGTGATGTCGACGACCGCGTTCCAGGCCAGCGAGCTGCTGCGCCGCCACGCGCTCGAGGTGCTGTAGACGACGCTCTGGCTCGGCACCGCCTTCTGGTCGGGGAGGTGGACGAGCTGGCGCAGCGTCGCCGTGTACTGGAAGGGCCGCTCGACCAGGGCTTCGCGCGCGGCCGGGCCGAGCAGCCACGCCGGCGCGACGAAGCCGGAGAGCGGCCAGCCATTCCTTGCGAACCACTCGATGCCGATGTCGATTCGCGCCAGCGCCTCGCTGCGCGAAAGCGACCAGAACTCGCCTTCGCCGCGCGTGTAGGTGCTGCGCCGCAGTCCGTCGAGCCAACCCTGCGGCGTGCCGTCGTCGCGGTGCGTGCAGCCGTGCAGCGCGAGCTCGTCGCCGCGCCGGACGCGGTCGCCGAGCCAGGCTTCGAACGCGGCGGTCGGCGCTTCGTCGTGATAGCGCGGCACGGCGAGGATCGTCACCGGCGCGTCGCCGGCGACGTCGCGGATCGCGGCGAGCGTGCGCACGCAGGCCGAGCGCGTCGAAGGCGCGGCGTCGTGCAAGACGATGCACACGGTGCTCTCGGCGCGCCGGCTCACCGCTGCAAGGCCTCCGCGGCGCCGCTGCGGCGCGCTGGTGCGCCGCGGCCTTCGCCGAGAAGGCGCGCGTAGTGGCCGAGCAGGCCGGGCAGGACGATGCCCCAGTCGCTCGCCTCTGCCCGGCGCCGCGCGGCGCGCGATCGCTGCTGGCGGTCGCCGCTGAACAGTGCGTCGATGGCCGCAGCGAAGGCGGCGCCGTCGCTGTCGGGCACTGCGATCGCCGCGCCGCTGTCCGCCAGCTCGGCCAGGCCTTCGGCGTCGCGCACGACCGCGGGCGTGCCGCACGCCATCGACTCCAGCACCGACAGGCCGAACGTCTCCTGGTCGCCGGCGTGGACGAAGGCGTCGGCGCTCGCCAGCACCGTCGCGAGCTCGTGCGTCGAGGCGACGAAAGGCCGGACGACGACTCGCTCGCTCGCTCGCGGCGGCGCCGGACCGGCGCCGACGACGAGCAGCACGTAGGGCGCGCCCAGCCGGCCGACGGCATCGGCGATGACGTCGAGGTGCTTCTCGGGCGCGAAGCGGCCTGCGTAGACGAGCAACCGCGTCCCGGCCGGCCAGCCTTGGCGCGCACGCCATGCCGGGTCGCGCGCCTCGGGCCGAAACACCGCCGTGTCCACGCCGAGCGGCTGGCAGGCGACGCGTTCGATGCCCCAGTCGCCGAGGTGCGCCGCCATGCTTCGGCTCGGCGCAAGGACGAGGTCGAAGCCGCCGTAGACGTGCTTGGCGTAGCGCTGCGCCAGGCGCGCGGCGGCGCCACCGAGGCGACGACCGGCGGCGAGGCGCGCCAGGGCGGCGATGTTCGAGTGACAGTAGGCAACGGCCGGGATGCCGAGCCGCGCGGCCGCATCGCGCGCGCCCCAGGCGACGCGGTAGGGGTCGCCCGCCTCGATCAGGTCGGGGGCGAGGCCGACCAGCACGCGCGCGATCGCGGCGCGGCGCAGCGGCAGGCGATAGCCACCGCTGCCGGGCAGCGAAATCGAGGGCAACGTCGCCGCGCCTTCGTCGCTGCCGTCCACGCGGGGCACGGCGATCGAGTGGCGCCAGAGCGGCTGCGCGCGCAGCCATTCGTGCTTCGTCAACAGGTAGCGGCGCACGCCGCCCCCGGTCGGACTCCAGAACATCGTCGTGTCGACGAGGTGGAGCGTGTCGGTCATCGCGCCGATTGTCGGACACATCCATTGCCCCTCCGGCCGACCTTCACGAGCGAAGACGCCGCGACATCACCGGAATTGCTGCCGGTGACCGGCAGCGTCGGCGCGATCTGAGCGGCGCGTCGCTCACGCCGCGGCGCGCTCGACGCCGATCGCCTTCATCGCCCTGGCGATCGTCTGGCGCGTCTTCGCGTAGTCGCGCCAGGGGTCGCCGCGCTCCTCGATGCGCTCGTGCACGCTCCTGAGTGTCCAGTGGTCGCCGGCCGTGAGGGCACCGAGCTCGTCCCATGCGCAGGTGACGCTCACGCCCATCCCGGGCCGTGCCCGCGCAGACCAGGCGCAGGCCGTCGTCGCGCCGAAGCCGTTGCGCAGATAGTCGACGAAGACCTTGCCGACCCGGTTCTTCGGCCCGCTCTTGGCGACGAAGCGATCGGGAATCGTCTCGGCCATGTGTTCGACGATGCGCTTGGCGAGCGCCTTGACCGTGTCCCAGTCTTCCTTCGGCGCGATCGGCACGACGACGTGCAGTCCCTTGCCGCCGCTCGTCTTGAGGAAGCTCGCGAGGCCGATCTGCTCGAGCAGCGAGCGCGTCAGCTCGGCGCCCTCCTGCATCCTGCGCCACGGCACGCCTTCGCCCGGATCGAGGTCGAAGACGATGCGGTCCGGGCGCTGCGGGTCGCCGCTGGTCGCGTTCCAGGTGTGGAATTCGATCACGTTGGCCTGCGCCGCGCCGATCAGCGCGGTGAACGAGTCGACCTCGATCATCGGCTCGTGATCGGGCGAGACCGCGGGGTCGAGCTCGCGCAGCTCCGGGATGCGCAGGGCGCCGGCATGGCGCTGGAAGACGAGGTGGCCCGCGAGGCCGCCCGGTGCGCGAACGAGCGAGACCGGGCGCTCGACGAGATGCGGCAGGATCAGTCGCGAGACGTCCAGGTAATGGTTCACGACGTCGATCTTGGTGATGCCGGTCGACGCGTCCACGATGCGATCGGGATGGCTGATGCGGATGCCTTCCACGGTCGCGTCGCCGGTCGTCTTCGCGCTCCTCTTCGCCGCCGCGACGGCAGGCAGCGGGGTCGCCGCCTTCTTCGCTGTCTTCCTGCGTGTCGTGGCCGGCGGCTTCGCGTCCGCCTGCGTCGCCGCCGGCGCGACCGGCCGCTCGCGACCGATCGCCTTCGCATCCTTGTCGTCGCGCAGGCCGTGGAACACCGAGTGGCGGATGCGGCCGTCGGGCGTCCACTCGCCGAACGACACCTCGGCGACGAGCTTCGGCTCGACCCAGTGGCCGCGCACCTCGCGCGGCTTCTCGAAGAACGGCGTCTTCTCGGCGGGGATCGCGGCGAGCGCCTGGCGAACCGCGGCGAGCGTCTTCTGGTCGAAGCCGCTGCCGACGCCGCCGGCGAAGCGCAGGTGTCCGGCTTCGTCGTGGATGCCGAGCAGGAGCGAGCCGATGCCGGTGCGCGAGCCTTGCGGATCGGTCCACCCGCCGACCACGAACTCCTGCCGCTGCGTGCACTTGAGCTTGATCCAGGTGGGGCTGCGTCGCGACACGTACGGGGAATCGGCGCGCTTGCCGATCACTCCCTCGAGGCGCATCCGGCAGGCGTTCTGCAGCAGCTCCTTCGGGCTCGAGTCGAAGTCCTGGCTGAATCGGATTCGCTCCTGAGCCGGCGCGCGGTCGAGCGCCGCCGCCAGCACGGCGCGCCGCTCGACCAGCGTCACGCCGCGCAGATCATGGCCGGCGTAGTAGGGCAGGTCGAAGACGTAGTACTGGATGGCGTCGGTGCGCGACGACTCGAAGGCGTTCTGCAGCGCGTTGAAATCCGGCGTGCCTTGCGCGCCGTGGACGACGATCTCGCCGTCGAGCCAGCCCGAGGCGATGCCCAGCGAGCGCACCGCCTCGACCAGGCCCGGCATCCGCGACGACCAGTCGTTGCCGCGGCGCGTGAACAGGCGAACGTCGCCGCCATCGATCCGGGCGACGATGCGGTAGCCGTCGAACTTGATCTCGTAAATCCAGCCGGCGTCGCTCGGCGCCTCGGTGACGAGGGTCGCGAGCTGGGGGCCGAAGTCCGCGGGCAGCTGCGCCTTGACGCTGCCCGTGGGCATCGGGATGGCCGCCGACGTCGGCTTGTCGGCTGCCGATGCCCTGGGTGCCGTTTGCTTGCTGGCCTTCTTTCGCGCCGGCGCGTCGTCCCGGGCCGCCTCCTTCGGTGACGCCGTCGGCTTGTCGTCGATCGTCCGCTCCGACAACACGCTCTTCGGCTCGGCGTCGACCACGCTGTACCCGGCGCTCGGCCGCGCCGCGTCGTCCTTCTCCTTGATCAGCAGCCACGGCTCCTGGCGCTCGCCGGCGCGGCCGTGCATTCGCACCAGCGTCCAGCCGCCGTGCAGCTTCTTGCCGTCGAGGCGGAACTTGAGCTTGCCGGCGGCGTAGCCGGCGCGCGCATCGCCGACGGGCTTCCAGGTGCCGTTGTCCCAGACGATCACCTCGCCGGCGCCGTACTGTCCTTTCGGGATCGTTCCCTCGAAGCCGCCGTAGTCGATCGGGTGGTCCTCGACGTGCACCGCCATCCGCTTGTCGGCGGGATCGAGGCTCGGTCCCTTGGGCACCGCCCAGCTCTTCAGCGTGCCGTCGAGCTCGAGCCGAAAGTCGTAGTGCAGGCGGCTCGCGGCGTGCTTCTGGACGACGAAGGTCAACCCGCCCTTCGACGCCTCGCCGCCCTGCGGCTCGCTCGTGATCTTGAAATCTCGCTTGCCGAAGTACGGCTGCAGTTCGCTCTTCATGTCAGCCTCTCCTTCAACGGGCGAGCTGTTCCAGGAGAGCCGGGATCTCGGCCGGCAGCTCGCGGGCGAGGAAGCCGATCGGGCCGAGCCGCTCGGCGAGCGCACTCCCGGCGCGTGCATGCAGCGCGACGCCCCACGCCGCCGCCTGGGCGAGCGGCGCGCCGCGCGCCGCCAGCCCGACGATGATCCCGGCGAGGACGTCGCCCGATCCCGACGTGCCGAGGCCGGCCTGGCCGCCGGCGTGGCGCCAGCAGTCGCCTTCGGGTGTCGCGATGTACGTCGTGGCACCCTTCAACACGACGATCGCGTTCCAGCGCAGCGCCGCCTCGCGCGCATGCCGTTCCGGATCGGCGATCACTCCCTCCTTGGGAACGCCGGTGAGGTGCGCCATCTCGCCCGCGTGCGGTGTGAGGAGCGGCGCACGCTCGAAGCGGCGCAGGTCGAGAACGACGTCCATCGCCAGCGCGTCGAGGACGACGACGCCGTTCGTCACTCGCTTGAGCAGTCGGCGCGTGAAGGCGCGAGTCGCGGCAGCGTCGAGCATGCCCGGGCCGATCAGCACCGCATCGGCACGCGCGAGCTGGGCTTCGATCCGGGCCATTGCGTCGGCGGCCGGGCCGCCCGCCTCGGTCTCGGGCAGCGCGACGACGCGCGCTTCAGCGAGCGCGAGGGCGGTGCCCGGGGCGATGCTCGCGCCGGTGGCGACCATCAGCTTGCCGGCGCCCGCGCGCAGCGCCGACGTCGCGGCGAGCATGGCGGCGCCCGGCATCTCGTGGCTGCCGGCGATCACCAGCGTCGAGCCGCGATCTTCCTTGTCCGCGTCGCCGCCGGGCTGCGGCAGCGGCCAGCCGTGCAAGAGGCGCGCATCGATGTCGACGGTCGCGCCGATCTCGGTGGCCATCACGATTTCGGCGCCGCCGGCACGTCCGGCGCGGCGGTGACCGGCGCGCCGGCCTCGCGCAGCGGCGAAACGTAGTTCTCCAGCTGCCTGACGAGCTTGCCGTGCCGGCCGGCGTGCGCGTCGAAGGCGTACGAGGTGATGCTGCAGTTGGGAACGTCGCCAAGACGGTCGATGGCGAGGATGGTCTCCTCGTCGAGGCGCTCCAGCAGGTAGCGCAGGCAGTTGACGATCACCTGGTGGGCGACGACCAGGACGCGTTCGCCGCGGTACTCCCGCGTCAGCATGTCGAGCATGCTGCGCAGGCGCAGGATCACATCGCACCAGCTCTCGCCGCCGGGCGGTCGGAAGTAGAACTTGCCCACGTGCAGGCGCTGCTCGGCAAGGTCAGGGTAACGGGCGCGGATTCCGAGCGGCGTCAGCCGGTCGAGGATGCCGAACTCCTTTTCGCGCAGGCGCTCGTCGCGGATGCAGGCGATGGTTTCGTCGGCGGACGCCGGCGCGTCGCCGCGTCGGTGCAACGCAGCGCGGACGCGGTCGGCGGTCTGGCGCGCGCGCACGTAAGGCGAACTGAGGACGATGCTGGGCTGTTGTTCGCGCGGCAGCGCCGCGAACCAGTCGCCGAGCGCGTCGGCCTGCAGCTCGCCGAGCGGAGAAAGCGGCACGTCGACGTCGCGATGCGCGATGTCGATCGTCGCCAGGCCGCCCGACTCGGCCGCGTCACGGGCGACGTTGCCGGCGCTCTGGCCATGGCGGACGATCCACAACGTCTGCGGCCATTTCTGTTCCAAGGCGTGCCTTTTCTGTCAGTGTCGGGGTCTGCCGGGCGAGTCTGGCAAGCGGTGCAGGGCAGCAAGTTTCGCAGCAACGGCCGTGCCCGCTGGACCAGGGTCGGCGGGTGTAGGCTGACGGTTGCCCGTCGCCGTGACGCGCGCCACCACCTCATGCCCGGAATCACACCATGAACGACCTCTTCTCGCTGGCCGGCCGCAGCGCACTCGTCACCGGTGGATCGCGCGGCATCGGCCGCATGATCGCCGCCGGTTTCCTGAAGGCTGGCGCTCGCGTCGTCTACATCTCGTCGCGCAAGGCCGAGGCGTGCGACGCGACCGCGCGCGAGCTGTCGTCGCTCGGCAAGTGCATCTCGCTGCCGGCCGACGTGTCGGACGCGCAGGGCGTGCAGGCGCTTGTCGCCGCGTTTGCGCAGCACGAGTCGTCTCTCGACATCCTGGTCAACAACGCCGGCGCCGCCTGGGGCGAGGATTTCGACACCTTCCCTGAAAAGGGCTGGGACAAGGTCGTCGACCTGAACCTGAAGACCCCGTTCTTCCTCACCCAGGCGCTCGCCGGGCCGCTGCGCAAGGCGGCGAGCGCCGAGCGGCCGGCCAAGGTCATCAACATCGCCTCGATCGACGGGATCTCGGTCAACCCGCAGGAAACCTACTCGTACGCGGCCAGCAAGGCCGGCCTGATACAGCTGACTCGGCGCATGGCGTTGCGGCTGGCCAAAGAGCACGTCCTGGTCAGCGCGATCGCGCCGGGCGCATTCGCTTCGGAGATGAACCGCGACGCGCGCGATCGCGCCGAGGCCGTCAAGGCACGCATCCCGTCGGGCCGGATCGGTGTCGACGAAGACATGGCCGGCGCGGCGATCTATCTCGCTTCGCGCGCCGGCGACTACGTCGTCGGATCCACGCTGGTCGTCGACGGCGGCGTGACGCATGCCCGCTGAGGCGCATTTCCCACTGTCCGCTTACGGACAATAACTTGCGTTTCATCCGTAGATGGACTAGATTTCGGGCGCACCCCGAGTCGAGGGGTGGCTTTCTGGACAGATGAGCGCTCTTCTCAAGCCCGATGTTCCCGCCGTCGACCTGACGTCCCCGCGCGCCGCC
>JBDSLQ010000036.1:0-3314 GCA_039916285.1 Caldimonas sp. | reverse complement strand
CGCGCATCTACGGTGCGTACGAGGAAGCGGCGCGGCCGACGGGCGCCGGCCCATCGACGCGCATCGGCGCGATCGTCATGCACCCGACGAGCAACTTCATGGGCCACTACCTGATCGCGCCGCTCGCCGCGCGCGGCATCACCTGCCTGGGCCTCAACTCGCGCTACGCCGGCAACGACACGGTGCTGCTGATGGAGCGCGTCCTGCAGGACCTCGGCGCCGGCGTCAGGTTCATGCGCGAGGCGCTCGGCTGCGAGCGCGTCGTCCTCGTCGGCAACTCGGGCGGCGCGGCGCTCGCCGCGTATTACCAGGCCCAGGCCGAGCGATTCAGCGCCGACGCGATGGTCGATGGCGACCCGTCGCAGATCGTCGCCGCCGACCTGCCTCCCGTCGACGGCCTCGCACTCTGCGCCGCCCACGAAGGGCGCTCGCACCTCCTGCTCCGCTGGATCGATCCTTCACTGGTCGACGAGCACGACGGCCGCTCGGTCGACCCGGCCGTCGACATGTACGACCCGGTGAACTGGGCCGATGGCGCCGGCGCGCCGCCGCGCTTCGAGCCGGCCTTCCTCGCCCGCTTCATGGCCGCGCAGCGCGCCCGTCGCGACCGCATCGAGACGCGCGTTCGCGAGCGCCTCGCGGCGCTGCGGTCCACGCCGGGCGGGCCGCGCGACGAGGCCTTCATCGTCTACCGGACCCACGCCGATCCACGCTGCCTCGACCTCACGCTCGACGCCAACGCCCGGCGCCCCGGCAGTGTCTGGGGCGATGCGCGCACCGTCAACGACAGTGCCAACGCGATGGGTCGAACGACCTCGCTGACCGCCTTTCTTTCGCAGTGGTCGTCGGCGTCGCGCGCCGGCGGCCCGGAGAACCTGGCGCAGACGTCGGTGCCGGCCTTGCTCCTCACCTACACCGCCGACCAGAGCACTTTTCCGAGCACGCGCGACGCCTGGCTCGGCGCCGGCGGCACGCGCATCAGGAACGTCGACATCGTCGGCGGCGACCACTACCTGGCCGGCCGGACCGATCTCCAGTGGCGCGTCGCCGACGAGATCGCGGCTTTTGCCGAGGCGCTATAACGAACGTGGTCATGAGCGCCCCGGAAGTCTGGAAATTCGCACCGCCGTACGAGCTGCCGAGCTGGCCGTTCGTGGCGCCGCCCGATCTCGACGCGCGCGAGCGCCGGCGCTATCCGGTCGTCATCGCCGGCGCCGGCCTGGCCGGCCTGACGCTCGCCTGCGACCTGGCGCTGCGCGGCATCGCCGTCGTCGTTCTCGACGAGGACGACACGGTCGGCGTTCGCGGCGCGTCGTCGCGTGGCATCTGCTACGCGCAGAAGAGCCTCGAGCTCTTCGCCCGGCTCGGCATCTACGAGCGCATCCGCGAGAAGGGGATCACCTGGTCGGTCGGGCGAACATTCTCCGGCGCCGACGAGATCTATTCGTTCAACCTGAAGGACGAGAGCGTCTCCGAGCAGCCGCCCTTCATCAACCTGCAGCAGTTCTACCTCGAGTGGTTCCTGGTCGAACGGATCCGCGAGCTCGCGCCGGAGGCGATCCGCTGGAAGAGCCGGGTGGCGCGCGTCGAGCACGGCAATGACGGCGCGGTGGTCGAGGTCGAATCGCCGGCCGGTGCCTATGCGCTCGAAGCCGACTGGTTCGTCGACGCCACCGGCGCCAACAGCCGCATTCGCGACGAGCTGGGCCTCGAGGCGCATCCTTCCCGCCACACCGACCGCTGGTGCATCAGCGACGTGCGCTTCAAGAAGCCGCTGCCGGTCGAGCGCTGGACCTGGATCGACGCGCCGTTCAACCAGGGGCGCGGCGTCTGGCAGCACCTGATGGCCGACGCCGTCTGGCGCCTCGACTACCAGATGGACGAGCACGCCGACCCGGAGTCGATCAGCCAGCCCGAGGTCGCGGGCGCGCGCCTGCGCGAGCAGCTCGGACCCGATGTCGAGTTCGAGTTCGTCTGGATCGGCCCTTACCAGTACCGCGACCACCTGCTCGACAGCTTTCGCGTCGGCCGGACGATCTTCATCGGCGACGCGGCGCACGTCGTCTGCCCGTTCGGCGCGCGCGGCGGCAACAACGGCATCCAGGACGCCGGCAACCTGGGCTGGAAGCTCGCTCTTGTCCTCCAGGGACAGGCCGGTGAGAAGCTGGTCGACAGCTATCACCACGAGCGCCACGCGGCGGCAGTCGAGAACCTGCGCGTGACGAGCCGGACGGCGCGTTTCCTCGCCCCGCGCAGCGCCGCCGAGCACCGCCTGCGTCGCGCCGTCGTTGCGCTTGCGCGCACGCACGCGTTCGCGCGCCGGATCGCCAACACCGGGCGGATGGCGCAGGCAAACGTCTATCCGCCGTCGCCGTGGGCGTCCGACGGCGCTAGCTCGCTGCAGAACATCGCCGCCTTCGGCACGACGGTGATGCAACTGCTCGGCGACGGCACGCGATTCCTCGGCCTCTGGTTCGGTGCCGGCGTCGAGGCGGCGAAAGCACTCGACGCCGACCTCGGCGCACGCCGGCCGCTCGCCGTGCATGCGGTCGCCCTTTCCGGCACGCTGGCGCGCCTGCTCGGTGCGACCGCCGGCACGTTCGTCCTGGTTCGCCCCGACGCCTATGTCGCAGCGCAGATCGCGGCGGCGACGCCGGCGTCGATCGAGGCGGCGCTCGGCCGCGCCTTGTCGATCGGGGCGAGCGGATGAACACCGAGCCGAACATCGCCGACCCCGACGGCTTCTACGAGGCCTGGCTGGCGGCCCACGACGGCCTGTCCGATTCCGAAAGCGCCGACCTCGACGCCCGCCTGGTCCTCCTGCTCGCCAATCAGGTCGGCGACATGCGCGTCCTGCTCGACTGCATCGCCGCGGCGCGATCCGCACGCGGCTGAGAAGCTTTCCATCGTCCGAGGCGACGAACGGCCGCCGTGCCGGCACCGGCGGCGCTTCTTCATCGCCCTGGCACCGCGCCTTCTTGTTTCCTTCATCGCCGCTGCGCGCTCGGGCGCGACAGTGCCTTCACCGCGGCGATGTGCTGCGATGGGGAGAACGGTCATGTGGCAGCAGCGTTTGAAGGCCTGGCTCGATCCGGTCCGCGCACGCTTCGCGCGGCGCGGCGATCGCACGACGAGCAAGGATGCGGACGACTACGACAACCGATACGAGACGATCGTCATCGGCGAGGGCCGTCGATTCGACCTGCGCCGCGTGGCGGTGCCGATCACGATCGTTGCGATCGCCGTCCTTTCGGCGGTGGCGCTGGTCAGGCACCCACCCGTCCAGGGCGTCGGCCGCGGCGAGGTCGGCGTCC
>JBDSLQ010000035.1:0-8042 GCA_039916285.1 Caldimonas sp. | reverse complement strand
GGCGAGTCGCCGGGCTTTCGGCAACGGTCATGCCTGTCGCGTCATGGCGAGGCGGAGCCACCTCAGGCGGCCGGGCGTGGCATAGCGATTGCCCATCGTCGATGCAGGCTGGAGGTTCGGGTCTGTGGCACTTGGAGCGCTCTTTGGAAAAGCACAGCACCCCCGCGGATACAGCATTGCGCAACGCGACTCCCTGCCGATCGGGCTTCGACACCCTTGTGGTCGGCGCCGGTTTCGCAGGCAGCGTCCTGGCCGAGCGCCTGGCCAACGTCTGCGGCCAGCGCGTTCTCGTCGTCGACAAGCGACCCCACATCGGCGGCAATGCCTACGACCGCCACGACGACGCGGGCATCCTCATCCATCCCTACGGCCCGCACATCTTCCACACCAACTCCGCCGACATCTTCGAGCATCTCTCGCAATTCACCGAGTGGCGCCCGTACCAGCATCGGGTGCTCGCCAGCGTCGACGGGCAGCAGCTGCCGATGCCGATCAACCTCGACACGGTGAACCGGCTCTACGGGCTGAACCTCACCTCGTTCGAGATGCAGGGCTGGCTCGATTCAGTCGCCGAAAAGCTCGACCGTGTCGAAACTTCCGAGGACGCGGTCATCGCGAAGGTGGGCCGAGACCTCTACAACAAGTTCTTCCGCGGCTATACCCGCAAGCAGTGGGGCCTCGATCCGTCCGAGCTCGACGCGAGCGTGACCGCCCGGGTGCCGACCCGCACCAACCGCGACGACCGCTATTTCGCCGACACCTACCAGGCCATGCCGAAGCACGGTTACACGCGCATGTTCGAGAAGATGCTCGGCCACCCGAACATCAAGATCATGCTCAATTGCGACTATCGCGAGATCGTCGACCTGGTGCCCTGGAAGCACATGGTCTATACCGGGCCGATCGATGCCTTCTTCAACTTCCGGCACGGCAAGTTGCCTTACCGCAGCCTGGAGTTTCGCCACGTCAACGTGGCGCAGGAGCAGTTCCAGCCCGTCGGCACGGTGAACTACCCGAACGACTATGGCTACACGCGCATCAGCGAGTTCAAGCACATCACCGGGCAGAAGAGTGCGAGCACGTCGATCGTCTACGAATACCCGCAGGCCGAGGGCGACCCTTACTACCCGGTGCCGCGGCCCGAGAACGCGGCGCTCTACCGGCTCTACGAAGCCGACGCCGAGCAGCTCACCAACGTCACCTTCGTGGGCCGCTTGGCGACCTACAAGTACTACAACATGGACCAGGTCGTCGGCCAGGCGCTGACCGCGTTCAAGCGGCTGCAGCTGCGCCTGGTCGAGCGCACGCCGCGGCGCCTCGACGTGGCTGCCTGACAGCCGGCAAGCCTCCTCGCACGCGCGGCGTCAGGCGAGCAGCTCGGGCGGTGCGAGCAGGCGGCCGCGTCCGCCGAGGCGGCGGTAATCGCCGAGCACTTCGCTGGCGACGTCGCAGATTCGGTCAGTGGCGCAGATCGCCACGCAGGCGCCGCCGAATCCCGCGCCGGTGAGCTTGGCGCCATGGACGGCGGGCTGCTCCTGCAGCAGCGAGACGAGACGGTCGAGCTCGGGGGTCGAGACTTCGTAGTCGTCGCGCAGGCTCGCGTGCGATTCGTTCATCAGCCGGCCAAGCCTGGCGCCATCGGCGCCTGCGACCGCTCGGACGACGCGCGCGTTCTCGGTGACGACGTGGCGGGCGCGCCGGCGCCAGGGATCGGGCAGCTTGTCGACCGCGCTGAGGCGACGAACGTCGCGCAGGCTGGCGACGCCGAGGCGCGCGCATGCTTCCTCGCACTCGCCGCGCCGTTCGTTGAACTTGCTCGTCGCCAGCGAGCGCGGCACGCCGGAATCGATCACCAGCACCGTCGTTCCCGCCGGCAGCGACCAGAGCCGCGTCTCGAGGGTGCGGGCGTCGAGGAAAAGGGCATGCTCGGTGTCGGCGAGGCTCGACGCCATCTGGTCCATGATGCCGCAGCGCACCCCGGCGCACTCGATCTCGGCCCGTTGCGCCATCTGCGCGATCTCGACGTCGTGGAGCGACAGGCCGAGCAGCAGCCGCAGCGCGCGCAGGGTCGCGACCTCGAGCGCCGCGCTCGACGACAAGCCCACCCCCATCGGCAGATCGGAGGCGACGTGGATGTCGAGCGGCGCGATCTCGTGCCCGCGCCGCGCGACTTCCTGCAGGCAGCCGAAGACGTAGCGCCCGAACGGCTCGGCGGGAAGCCGCTCGAGCGTGAAGCGCAGGGGCCGCGCGAAGCCGTCGGAGCGAAGCGTGAACTCGGGGCCCGCGGCGAAGCCGAGCGAGACCGTCGTCTGCTGCGCGAGCGCGATCGGCAGCACGAAGCCGTCGTTGTAGTCGGTGTGCTCGCCGAGCAGGTTGACGCGCCCCGGCGCGCGCGCGACGGCGTCGGGGTCGTAGCCGAAGGCGGCGACGAAGCCGGTCCTCAAGACAGCGTCACCGCGACCGCCTGCAACTCGCGCGCCTTGTCCTCGGGCAAGGCGTCCATGGCGTAGAAGCCGGCACCGAGCTCGGTGCCGGCCAGGAACTTGAGCCGCTCCGCGCTGCGGTAGGGCGGGTAGAGCTGCGCGTGCAGATGCGCCTCCGGATGCGCCTCGCCGTCGCTCGCGGCCTGGAACCAGGCCATCAGGTAGGGCATCGGCCGCTGCCAGAGGCCGTCGTACTTGAGCAGGACGGTCTTCAGCGCGCGCGCGAGGTCGGCGCGCTGGGCGTCGTCGAGATCTCCGAATTGCGCCACAGGCCGGATCGGTGCAACCCAGCACTCGTACGGATAGCGCGCACAGACCGGGACGAACGCGACCGCGTGCCCGCCCTCGTACAGCATGCGAACGCCGGCGCGCCGCTCGGCCTCGATCATCGCGTCGAGCGGGCCGCGAGCGTTCGCCGCGAGATGCTCGCGCGCCTGCGCCGCCATCCGCGCCGGCAGCGGCGGCACCACCGGATAAGCGTAGATCTGCCCGTGCGGATGGTGCAGCGTGGCGCCGACTTCGGCGCCACGGTTCTCGAACGGGAAGACATGGCGGACGTCGTCGCGGCCGCCGAGCCTGCGCGTCCGGTCCGCCCACACGGAGATCAGCAGCTCGATGTGGTCGAGCCCGAGCGCGCCGAGCGAGGTGTCGCGATCGGGCGTGTAGACGACGACCTCGCAGTGGCCGCCGGCCGGGGCGGTCGGCACGTGCAGGGTGGGGACGTCGCCGTGTCCCTGCCCGCCGAGCGCAGGAAAGCGGTTGTCGAACACGGCGGCATCCCAGTCGCCGCCGGGCAGCTCGGTCGGTCGTTGCGGATCGACCGTCGCCGCGAGCGGGTCGTACTCGGGCGGCGGCTGAAAGGTGCGATCCTGGCGATGCGCGGCGTAAGTGACCCATTCGCCGCGCAACGGATGCCAGCGCAGGTGCGCCTTGCTCGCGAGCGGCTCGGGGAAGGGGCTCGGCACCGCGGTCACCGGCGCGATCGGTCGGCGCGCGTAGAGCGTCAGTGCCCGACCGTCGGGCTTGACGAGATCGAGCGAATGCATCGGCGCAGTCTCCCCCTAGACACCGCCGAGGATGTGCGTGCGCGATGCGGTCGTGCAGCGGGCGATCGTCGCGAGCGGGATCTTCGGCGTGCGATCGCCGCGCAGGAGGCCGTTCGCTTCCTGGAAGGTGTCGGCGAACTGGGTGTAGCAGAAGCCGCTGAACAGCGCCGTGTGGACGACGGTCTCGAGCAGGCGCTCGAACATCTGCGCCAGCTCGTCGGGGTCGCGCGCCGAGCTGTAACCCCAAGTCGGGGCGTCGGGCGCGGCCGACGTCGACGCCGGCGACGGCACCTGCGCGCTGCGCTCGAGGGCGATGCCGCCGAATTCGGTCAGCATGATCGGCTGGCCGCGGTGCGGGTAGCCGTCGAGAGTGAGGACCCGGCCGCCCGGGCGGCGCCGGTCGAACAGCTGATCGGTCTTGATCTCCGGGCCATAGCGCTGGCGCAGGTGCTCGGTGTTGGCGTCGTAGTCGTGGATGCCGATGATGTCGGTGGCGCTGCTTTCCCAGCCGTCATTGCCGATCACCGGTCGCGTCGCATCGAGCGTCTTGGTGAGGTGGTAGAGCGCCTCGACCGCGTGGCGCTGCGCCTGCATCGCGGTCAGCTCCGGAACCCCCCACGACTCGTTGAACGGAATCCAGGCGACCACGCAGGGATGGCTGTAGTCGCGCTCGATCGCCTCGCTCCACTCGCGCACGGTGCGCTTGATCGCCGTCCGAGTGAAGCGGTAGGCCGACGGCATCTCCTCCCAGACCATCAGGCCGAGCTTGTCGGCCCAGTAGAGGTAGCGGGGGTTCTCGATCTTCTGGTGCTTGCGAACTCCGTTGAAGCCCATCGCCTTGGCGAGCTCGACGTCGCGCCGCAGCGCGGCGTCGCTCGGCGCCGCCATCAGCGTGTCCGGCCAATAGCCCTGGTCGAGCACCATGCGCAGCAGGTAGGGACGTCCGTTCAGCATGAAGCGGTCGCGCAGGATCGAGACCGAGCGCAACGCCGTGTACGACGTGAACTCGTCGATCGTCTCGTCGCCGTCGAGCAGCCGCACGGTCGCGTCGAGCAGGGTCGGCCGCTCCGGGCTCCAGAGCAGCTCGTTGCGGAAGTCGTCGATCCCCGGATCGGCCAGAACGATGAAGCGGTCGGCCTCGTGGTCGATCACGCGATAGCGGTCGCGCGCCAGCACGCGGTTGCCATGGCGCAGCGTCACCTCGAGCGACAGGTCCTCGACGGGGTCGCCGCAGACCCGCGCCTCGAAACGGATCGCGTAGGTCTCGACGTGCGGCGTCCAGCGGATCTTGTCGACGTAGGTGCGGCCGACGTGCTCTATCCACACGGTCTGCCAGATGCCGGTGGTTCGCGGATACCAGATCGCGTGCGGTTCCTTCTGCCAGTCCTGCTTGCCACGCGGCTTGGTGAGGTCGTGCGGATCGTCGATCGCCAGCACCGTCACGCGCTGGCGCCCCGAGGCGTCGAGCAGGGTGGTGATGTCGGCGGAGAACGGCGTGTGGCCGCCCTCGTGGGTCGCCGCCAGCTGGCCGTTGACCCAGACCCGGGCGGCGTAGTCGACCGCGCCGAAACGCAATAGCGCGCGACCCCCGTCGGGCCGCAGTTCGAAGTCGCGCTCGTACCAGCAGCACGGATGAAAGCCCCGGTCATGAATGCCGCTCGCCTCCGACTCGGGCGGGAACGGTACTTCGATGGTCAAGGGCCAGGCGCCGATCTCCGACGGATGCTGCAGCTTGCGCTCGTCGTCGTAGAGAAAGCGCCAGGGGCCGTCGAGGCAGGTCCAGCGCTGTCGCTGGAGCTGGGGATGGGGGTGGGCGGGTTCCGAATCGGTCAACGGTCGCTCTCCTGTGGCGATCCGATCGATTCTGACGGGCGGGCCGGGGCCTCGGCCCAAGCCGATCGACGTTGCCGGAATTTTTTGGCGAACCCGCGCGGTGTCGCCTTCAACCCGCGGAAGCGACCTTGCGCAGCTCGCGCGGATCGCTGCCGGCCGCCGTGGCGCCGGCGTTCGACGCGGCGTCGTCAGCGGACGCGGCGAGCACGGCCTCGAGCGAGCCGCGGATCGTCTCGGCGGCAGCGTCCCACGAATACGCGCCGACGCGCTCGGCCATCCGTTCCTCGCGCGCCGCCGTCTGCGGCGCCGATTCGCGCAGGGCGTGGCGGCAGGCGGTGACGAACAGCTCGGCGGTCGGTGCGATCGCGACGAGGTCGCCGAACATCGCCTGCACGTCGTGGATCGGCGTCGAGACGACGGGTTTTCCCGCAGCCATGTACTCGAGCGTCTTCGTCGGGCTGATGAAGGCGGTCGATTCGTTCAGCGCGAACGGCATCAGGCAGACGTCCCAGCCGGCAACGAGCTGCGGCAGCAGCGCGTAAGGCTGTTGGCCGAGGTAGTGCAGGTTGGGGCGGCGCGGCAGCGCGCCCTCGTCGATCTTCACGACCGGCCCGACCATCACGATCTGCCAGCCCCGGTCGGCATCGGCGAGCCTGGCGACCAAGTCGAGGTCGAGCCGCTCGTCGATGACACCGAAATAGCCGAGCCGCGGCCCGGCGATGCCGCCCTGCAGCTCGTCGGCGCGCGCCATCGCCGCCGCGTCGGCGCTCGCGCGAGCGGCAGAGTAATGCGCCGCATCGACCGCGCTGGGCAGGCACAGCACGTTCGGATTGGCGCCGCGCTTTGCTTCGTACAGGCGCGGCCCGCCCGTGACGACGAGATCGGCGCACTTCAGCAACGCGGTCTCGCGCTGGCGCATCTGCCGCGGCGCGTGCTTGAACGCCGACAGCTCGTCCATGCAGTCGTAGACGATCGCGCGCGGCGAAAGATCGCCGAGCAGCGGCAGCGCCATCGGCGTGTAGAACCAGACCAGGTAGTCGTCGATCAGGTTGTCGGCCAGGTAGCCGCCGATCATCGGCTGCAGGGCAGAGAGCTGGTCGTCGTGGAAGCCGCCGGCATCGACCGGCGTGTGCGCGCGCAGCACCTCGACGCCTTTGCAAGGTGTCGTGCGCTCGAGGTAGGCCGGTCCGCTCGTGTGCATCGGCTCCTCGACGAAGACGACGTGGAAATGGCGCGCCAGCCGCGACAGCAGGTGCTGCGGGCGCTGGAACACGAAAGCCCAGCGCAGGTGGGAAAAGACGATGAGATGGGGCATGGTTCGCTCCGAGATCGGCAGGTGGGGAAGGCGTTGCTGGGCGCGGCGCAGGCGTCGGGCGTAGCCCGCGTTGAGCTTGCGTTGCAGGAAGGTCGGCTGGGACGGGTCGGCAGTGACGTCCCACAGGCCGCTGTGATGCCAGTGAGCGCCGTCGTTCCAGTCGGGCCGGTCGACGGCCGGATAGAGGCAGGCCCCGAGCACCGCAACGCCGGCCGCGCGGGCGCGCTCGAGCTCGACGGAGACATCGGCCATCCAGCGGGCGCGGCCGCTGCCGATGTGGCTCGTCTCGGCGACGATGAGCGGGCGGTCGTAGCGCTTGGCCACCTTGCGCAGCAGCGACGACAGCGTCACCCGGCGCGGGTCGTCGTCGCACCATTCGAGCCAGCCCGCGCCCATTTCCCACTGGCAGTTGTGGTAGTAGTTGACGCCGATGAGGTCGAGCGCCGAGGCGCTGCCGCCCAGCTCGGGAAGCAGCGTCCCCTCGAGCATGTCCCAGGCCTGCCACTGGTAATCCGCGATCTCGTCGGCGCGCCAGGCCAGCTCGGGGGCGTGGCGCGGCGGTGCGATGTGGATCAGCGGCTCGACGTGCAGGAAGCGAGAGTCCGGATCCTCGGCGCGGATCGCCTCGATGCCCAGCAGGGCGGCGCGGACCAGGCACCACTTCGCTTCCCAGCCGACGTCGCGCTGCAGGCCGTCCTCACCGCGCCGCTGCTCGATCTCGCGCCGGTACGGATGGATCAGGTCGGTCTCGGAGATCGCCCAGGCGAGAAAGCCGATCTCGTTGATCGGCGTGTACACCGGCGCCGCGTCGGAGCTGCCGCGCAGGGCACGCGCTGCGGCGCCGGCGAACTCGGCGAAGCGTTCGGCGAAGTCGTCGGAGAAGACGTCGACGTCGGCGGGCCGCCCATAGTGCATCAGCGTCCACATGAGCTGCAGACCATGCCGGCCGGCGGCATCGGCGAAGCGCAGGGCGCGCGAAAAATCGAAGCGCGGCGCGCCGTTTCGCCCTGCCGGCTCGCTGAGGCGCCAGCCGACGCTTTCGCGAACGGTGCGAAGCCCGAGGGCGGCGACGCGCCGGTAATCGTCGTCGACGCGGTCGAGGTGGCCGTTCGCCTGCACCAGGTCGAGCGGGGTACCGTGAGCGTTGCGGTGATCGGCGCCTTCGAATCCCGCCATCCAGAACGATCGATAGGGAGACGAAGCGGTTGCTGGCGCGGCGGAAACCGGAGGCATCGAGGCCAAAGGCAAGGCGCGTGCCGCAACCTCAGCGGCCGGCCGCTCGCTGGGGCGCGCGCAGGTCGCTCGCGGCGCCCTCTCGCGCCGGCCCGGTAGCGACGACGCGCTCAACGAGGAAACGTTGCAAAG
>JBDSLQ010000034.1:0-8691 GCA_039916285.1 Caldimonas sp. | reverse complement strand
TCGCGGCCGGCGCCGAGCTGGCCGATGCGTTCGAAGTGCGGCCAGAGCGCGGCGACGGCGGCGACGACGAGGAGCAGCTCGACGAAAGCAGGAACGCCTTGCGCCCGCCGCGCCGCCGGCGCTGCGCGCGATCGCTCGAGGGCTCCGGTCAGCATGGGCGACGGCCCGCTCGGGTCGACGAAGCCCAGCGCCGTCAGAGCGACGCCGGAACCGGCGTGCCGCGGCCGGGCGGCGCGCCGAGCCGGATCGTCGCGCCGGCGACGAACGGCGGCGCCTGCTCGTAGCGGCGCTTCAGCAGCGTGCCATCGGCCAGCCGCAGATCGACGTCGTACTGCGTGGATCGCGTCGCCTGCCGCTCGATCTCGCGGCCGGCGAACGCGCCGCCGATCGCGCCCAGGACGGTCAGGACGCGACGCGTGTGCGCGGCGCCGAGTTCCTTGCCGAGGACGGCACCGGCGATGGCGCCGCCGATCGTGCCGATGACACCGCCGCGCGGCGGCGCGTCGACCGTTCGGATCGCTTCGACGACCGCGCAGTCGCTGCACGGATCGCGCTCGCGATCGCGTCCCGGCGTGGTGGCCGCATACGGCGCAGGCGGCACCGGTGGGGGTGGAGTCACCGTGATCGGAATCGGCATCGCCGTCGGCGCGGCGATCGCCGCATCGGCGTTCCACGGCACCGAGCCTCGCGCCAGCAGCAGCGGCTCGTCGAGGGTCGCGTAAGCGGTGGTGCCCTGGCGCTGCAGGCTCGCGGTGACTCGGCTCTCGGGCCGGATCGCGTCGCCCGCATCGATCACATAGCTGCCTTCGTAGATGCCGGGCTCGCCCTCGCGCAGATCGAGGAGGCGGCGCGCGCCGTCGATGCGCAACGCAACGCGCGACCTCGGCGTGCCGAAGACCGTGAAGTTGAGCGGAACGCCGGGACCGAGGTCGGCGACCTGCTCGACGTCGACCCCGTCGACGGCGACGGCGCCGACTCCGGGGACGGCACGGCCCGGCTCGCGCGAAGCGACGACGGGCGCCGTGCAGGCGACGCAGCCCGCCACAGCCGCCGAGACCCACAGACGATGGAAGGACACTGAGTCTCCCCAAGCCGACGTGCGGCAAAGACAAGGACAGGCGAACGCGCGCAGTGCGCGAACGCCGCACTTCGAGACAACAGGCTAGCCCGAGTTGAGTGCGTTGTGACCTTCGCACGAGCGGCTTTACGAAAGACTACGTTCGTTCGCAAAACCTCGCTATGCCGACGGCGAGCCTCGTGAAGCGACGTTGCTGGGCGCTGCCAGTTGTGCGCGGCTGCAAGGCGCGCGGGCGCGACCGTCAACGCCCGATTCGGGGCGCCGTTAGCAGCACCATGAAGCACATCGAATGCTGGCGCTGGCGCTTTCGCGACCCGATCTCCGGGCGCGTCTGTCGAACGATGTACGCGATCAGCGAAGAGGAAGCGCGCAGGTTTCCGCAAGCCGAGCGCGTCGCCGGCACGCGGATCCTGCGCGAGGTAGACGACATCGATTTCGCCGACACTATCCCTGAGATCGACTTCCCGCTGATGAGGTGAGCCGCCCCTTTCATGCCCCGTGACTCAGCGCATTGCGCGGGCGCTGCGCGCCGCTTTGAGGATCGTCAGCCAGCTGAGGCCGGCCTGGAAGCCTTCCAGGCAGAGCTTTTCGAACAGGCGCGTCTCGTCGTCGACCGGGAATCCCCACTCGTGGTCGTGATAGTGGCAGTAGGCCTCGCTCGAGCGGCACCAGGCGCAGCGGCGCATTCCGGCGTCATTGCTGAACAGGCTGTCCCGGGCGCTCATGGGGTACCTTCGGGCTGCGCCCTTCGGTATTCGCCCTTGGGGCGGCCCGGCGGGCTCATGCGAACCTCGGCGAAACGCCGGTCTGGCCGGTCCGGGCGGCTCTATTTCGCGCTTCGGCGCCTCTCGTTCCCTGCTCGAATCGAGAAAACAACTGTCCCCTTCCCGCGCTCGCGCCGTGCCGTTACATTCTGGCCCGCGCCTTTTTTCATGGAGCATCGGCCCGAACCGGCCCGTCATGTCCGTCATCGCCGTCGTCAATCGCAAGGGGGGAAGCGGCAAGAGCACCCTCGCGACCCACCTCGCCGCGCATTTCGCGAACAGCGGCGTGCCGGTGATGCTGGGTGATGTCGACCGCCAGCAATCGACCCAGTCGTGGCTGCGTTCGCGCAGCCTCCGCAACCTGCCGAAGAGCGCGCCGATCGTCGGCTGGGCGGTAGACCCGAGGCGCGTCCTGCGCCCGCCCGCGGGCGTTCGCCATGTCGTCCTCGACACCCCCGGCGGCCTGCGCGGCTTCGACCTGGCGCGCGTGGTCGCGTTCGCCGACGTGATCCTGATGCCGGTCTGCAATTCGATCTTCGACCGCGAGTCGGCGGCCGAATGCTTCAACGAGATGATGGCGCTGCCGCGCGTCGCCAGCGGCCGCTGCAAGGTTGCCGCGATCGGCATGCGGCTCGATGCGCGCACCAAGGCGGTCGAGGTGCTGGAAACCTGGGCGCGCGGCCTGAAGCTTCCTTTCATCGGCGTGCTGCGCGAAGCGCAAGCCTACGTGCGCTGTGTCGAGCAGGGCCTCACCGTGTTCGACCTCGGCGACGCGCAGGGGCAGGCCGACACGGCGCAGTGGAAGCCCATCGTCGCCTGGCTCGAGCCGATCCTGCGCACGGTGCGCAGCCCCGTGCTGCGCGGCAATCCTTCGGTCGAGCGGCCGGCGCCGGCGCAGCAGAGCGAACCGCTCCCCGCGTGCGCCGCGCCTGCCGCCGCGCCGCCGCGGCCGATCGTCATCGAGCCCGCGCCGCGCTCGGCGCCAGTCCGGCTCGGCCTGTTCGGCTGGCTGACCGCGCCGCGCTTCCTGCACCGGTAGCCCGCCGGGCCGGGACGGCTCCGAACGGCATCGCGACGCGCGGAGTCAGGAGCGGATGTAGGCCCAACCCTGCTGCTGCTTCTTCATCACCTCGACGACGCCCGAGGGCACGTAGCCGAGCTCGGGCAGCATGTCGGCGGGCGCGAGCTTCATGAAGCTCATCGTGTTCTGGCAGGCGTTGACCCGGACGCCGCTCTTCAAGGCGTCGGCGATCCGGTGCTTCACCGGCGAATCGGCTTTCAGCATCAGGATGCCCGGGCCGTAGGCGACGAGCTCGATCTCGACGCCTTCGCCGCCGACGCCCTCCTTCAGGTTGACCATGTTGTTGAGGATCATGTTCCAGCGCGCCGGGTCGTTGTCGGTGACCTGGAACAGGGCGCGGTTGCGGACGGTCTGCGCCTGCGCGCGCACCGCGACGGGCAGCGCCGCGGCGAGGAGGGCGGCGCCGCCGGCGAGGAAGAGTGAACGTTTGGACATCGTGGGCATGAAGCCTCCTGGCAAGGTCGGTGAGCGACGGTACTGGAATCAGAGCGGCAGGCCGACGTAATTCTCCGCGAGCGCCGTCGACGCCGCCCGCGAGTGGACCAGGTAGTCGAGCTCGGCAGCCTGCATCTTCCGGCCGAACTCGCCGGTCTCGGGGAACTTGTGCATCAGCGAGGTGAACCACCACGAGAAGCGCTCGGCGCGCCAGACGCGGCGCAGGCACCGCGCCGAGTAGTCGTCGATGCCGGCATCGCTCCTGTCGCGGTAGTGTTCCTCGAACGCACGCGCCAGCAGGCCGACGTCGCCGGCGGCGAGGTTGAGCCCCTTGGCACCGGTCGGCGGGACGATGTGGGCGGCATCGCCGGCGAGGAACAAGCGGCCGAAGCGCATCGGCTCGGCGACGAAGCTGCGCAACGGCGCGATGCTCTTCTCGATCGACGGCCCGGTGACGAGCGTGGCCGCTGCCTCGTCGTCGAGGCGGGCGCGCAGCTCGGCCCAGAACGCATCGTCGCTCCAGCGCTCCGCCTTGTCGTCGAGCGAACACTGCAGGTAGTAGCGGCTGCGCGTCGCCGAACGCATGCTGCAGAGGGCGAAGCCCCGCTCGTGGCTGGAGTAGATCAGCTCGTGCGAGACCGGTGGCGTTTCGCAGAGGACGCCAAGCCAGCCGAACGGATAGACGCGCTCGCAGGTCGAGATCGCAGCGGCAGGAACGCTCTGCCGGCTGACGCCGTGATAGCCGTCGCAGCCGGCGATGAAGTCGCATTCGAGCTCGTGCTGCGCGCCGCCGCTCGCGTAGCTGACCACGGGCCGATGGCCCTCGAAGCCGTGCAGGCTCACGCCCTCGGCCTCGTAGACGGTCGCGAGCCCTTGCGCCTGGCGCAGCGCCATCAGGTCGCGCGTGACCTCGGTCTGGCCGTACACCACGACCTGCTTGCCGCCGGTGAGATCGTGGAAGTCGATGCGGTGGCGCGCGCCGCCGAAGCAGAGCTCGATGCCGCCGTGCGGCAGGCCCTCGGCGTGCAGGCGCGCTCCGGCGCCGGCGGCGTCGAGCAGATCGACCGTCACCTGCTCGAGCACGCCGGCGCGGATCCGGCCGAGCACGTAATCGGCCGAGCGCTGCTCGAGGACGACGGTCTCGACGCCGGCCCTGGCGAGCAGCGCCGCGAGCAGCAGGCCAGCCGGGCCGGCGCCGACGATGGCGACCTGCGTTCTCATCGCGCGCCTGCGTGCATCCGGTCGCCGGCGGATGTCGCCGCCGCGCCGCGTTCGCGCCAGCGCGCGATCAGCTCGCGCTCGCGGTCCGCGGTCAGCTTGCCGCGCCGGCGCGGATCGTCGTCGACCAGCGTCGGTAATTCGTCGAGCACTGCATCGATCGTTTCGGCGAGCGGCCGCGTGACGAGGCCGGCGGCGACGGCGCGGCCGCAGTCGACGCGGGCGAAGCCGCGGTGCTCCGGATCGCCCGACGGCACCCAGAGCGGCAGCTCATTCCACGGCGCGACGCCTTGCTCGAGCAGGAATTGCTCGCCGACCGGAACGAAGCGCAGCGGCGTCCCCGCGCGGCGGCGCGCCGCCTCCGCGCACGCCGCGAGCAGCTCGGGCCAACCGCACGCGCCGCCGTCCTGCGGGCCGGTCGCGTTGAAGGCACCGCTGGCGCCGGCCTCGACGGCGCGGACGGTCCAGTCGGCGAGGTCGCGCACGTCGATCAGCTGGATCGGCTCCCCGGCCGAGACATCGGGAACCAGGATGTCGCCGCCGGCGAGGGCGCGCCACGGCCAGTGGCTGAAGCGGCCGGTGGTGTCGCGCGGGCCGACGATGAGACCGGGGCGGACGATCAGGGCGCGTTCGCCGAAGGCGGCGGCGACGACGCGCTCGCACGCCGCCTTCTGCGCGCCATAGTGGGCACGGCCGCGATCGTCCTCGGCGATGCTGTCACTGGCCGCCAGCGGATCGCTCTCGCGCACCGGCGCGTGCGCGAACGACGCGTACGCCGAGATGCTCGAGACGAAGCAGTAGCGCGGGCACGATGCGAGCGCGGCAGCGCTCGCGCGCAAGTCGGCGGGAACGTAGCCGCAGACGTCGATGACGGCGTCGAACTCGCGGCCGGCGAGCAAGGCGAGGTCGGTGCTGCGGTCGCCGACGAGAGCCTCGACGCCGGCCGGCCAGTCGCTGCGCGTGCGGCCGCGGTTGAGGACCGTCAGGCGGTGGCCGCGCGCGAGCGCCGAGTCGACCAGCGATGCGCCGAGGAAGAGGCCGCCGCCGAGGAGCAGGAGGTCCATGGGTGCGGACCATGCTAGTGCATCGTGACCAGCCGCCGCCGCGTCCAGGGCCCGCGCGCCGCGAGACGAAGGCGCTACGCTTCGCGCATGTCGCTTCCTGCGCCCGGCGATCCCCGCCCCGCCGCCGCCGATCCGCTCGCGGCCCCTGCACTGGCGCCCTTCGCCGACCTCGAGGTCGAAGTCGGCGCGCCGATCGAGATCGGCAGGGTCGCCGCCGGCGTACGCCGCGTCATCCCGATCACCGGCGGCCGCTGCACCGGCCGCAACTTCACGGCGCGGGTGCTGCCGGGCGGTGCCGACTTCCAGCTCATCACCAGCGAGACCGTGGCGCGGCTCGAGGCGCGCTACGTTCTCGAGACCGATGGCGGCGACCGGATCTACGTCCACAACGACGCCATCCGCACGGCGGCGCCGGCGGTGATGGCGCGTCTCGTCCGCGGCGATCCGGTCGATCCGGCCGAGGTCTACTTTCGCTGCCTGCCGCGCTTCGAGTGCGCCGCGCCGGCGCTCGCCTGGATCGGCGAGCGCGTCTTCGTCGGCGTCGGCGTCCGACGGCCGCAGACGGTGGTGATGCGCTTCTTCGAGGTCCTCTAGGGCGCCTGCGAGCCGAAGTCATGCCCGAGGGGCCGTCGATCGTGATCCTGAAGGACGAGGCGCGCGGCCTCGTCGGCCGGCGCATCGTCGCCGTTGAGGGCAGAACGCGGATCGACAAGGAGCGTCTCGTCGGCCAGCGCATCGTCGCCTTGCGCAGCGGGGCAAGCACTTCCTGGTCGAGCTGCCGACGTTCTCGCTGCGCGCGCTGCCAGCGGCTCTACCCCGACTGACGCCGGGCGTCGGCGGCCGTCCGTGCGATCCGGCACGGATCGCGGGGACAAGCTGGCGCTGCCGCCGCCGATAACTTCGCTATCTCCCCGTGCGTCGTCGTGCTCTCGGCACCCCATGAACAAGGCTCGTCCCACCGATCAGATCGACGTCCAGGCGCTGCGCGTCGGCATGTTCGTCCATCTCGACATCGGCTGGATGTCGCACCCGTTCCCGCTCAGCAGCTTTCGCATCACGAGCGCGGCGCAGCTCGCGACGATCCGTTCGCTCGGCCTGCGCAGCGTGCGCTGGAGCCCGCAGCAAAGCGACATGCCGCAGGACGAATCCGCGCGCGCCCTGACGACGCTGCCCGGCCCGCTGCCGGTGCCGGGTGACGCGGCCAACGACTCCGGCCTTGATGACGCCAAGGACTCCGGACTCGGCGACGCCGACGCCGTCGACACGGTTCCCTACGCGCTGCCCGCCGACGACAACGTCGTCGACGCCGCTGCCCATGCGGCGCAGCGCGCCCGCGCCGAGCGGGTGCGAAAGCTCGTGCGCCAGCGCGCGGCCGAGGAACGTTGCACGCGCCAGTACGGCGAAGCGGCGCGCGCCTGCCGCCAGACGCTCGATCTCGTCGCCACCAAGCCGCAGGAAGCACGCGAGCAGGCCGAGGCGCTGTCGTGGTCGGTTGTGGAGAAAATGGTCGGCGAGCAGGACCTCTGCATCCGCATGCTGACCGAGGGCGCCGGCGACAAGGCGTCGATGCACGCCATGAACGTCGGCATCGTCTCGCTGCTGATGGGGCGCTGCTTCGGCTTCGGCGACGAGGAGATGCAGGACCTCGGCGTCGGCGCCATGCTGCACGACCTCGGCAAGATCGAGATGCCGGTGCGCCTGCGCCATCGCGAGGACAACTTCTCGCCCAACGAGGTGCGCGCCTACGAGGAGCACGTCGAGATGGGCCTGGTGCAGGCGCGACGGATGGGCCTCAGCGCCGGCGCGATGGCGGTGATCGGCCAGCATCACGAGCACGCCGACGCCAGCGGCTTCCCGGCCAAGCTCAACAGCGACCGGATGACGATGTCGGCGCGCATCGTCGCCCTCGTCAACCGCTACGACAACCTGTGCAACCCGCACCTGCTTGCCAAGGCGCTGACGCCGCACGAGTCGCTCTCGCTGCTGTTCGCGCAGGGCCGCACCAAGTTCGACACCTCGATCCTCGGCGCCTTCATCAAGATGATGGGCGTCTATCCGCCCGGCTCGACGGTCCAGCTCACCGACGACCGCTACGCGATGGTCGTCGCCGTCAATTCGGCGCGGCCGCTGAAGCCGACAGTGATCGTCCACGACCCGGCGACGCCGCGCGAGGAGGCACTGGTGCTCGACCTCGAGAAGGCCGCCGGTGTCGGCATCCGGCGCAGCATGCGCGCCCAGCAGTTGCCGCCGACCGCGCTCGACTACCTCGCGCCCGGCGCGCGCATCACCTATTTCTTCGAGCCTTCGGCGCCGATCGACGACGAATGAGCACCGCGCCGGGCCGCCCCAAGCCGTGCTCCGCCCCCGCGGGGGGCAGCGACAACGTGGGGGCACCATGAACAACCCCCTGCCCGTCGACCCGTTCAGCGTCGCCGAGGCGGCGCGCCGCACCTGGCCGGCGCTGATCGAGGCGATGCTCGAGGCGGTCTGCCTGGTCGAGCCCGAGGGGCTGCGCATCGTCGCCGCCAACGGCGCCGCCGGCCGCCTGCTCGGCCTGCCGCCGGCCGAGCTGATCGGTCGCGACATGCTCGCGACCGCATCGACGCCGGAAGACGAGTCGTTCTGGCAGCGCGTCGGCGAGAAGGGCGCCTGCGGCCACATCCTGTCCGATTCCTTCATCAGCCGCGACGGCCACGCCGTGCCGGTGGTGCGCCGGGTCAGCCGGATCGAGCCGGCGCCGGGCAACGCGCTCTACGTCGTCGCCCTGGTCGACCGCAGCGAGCAGAAGCGGATCGAGGACGCGGTCGCGGTCGGTACCGCCGAGCTGGCGGCGACGCTCGAATCGGTCGCCGACGGCGTTCTGGTCGTCGACCTGGCCGGCCACATCAGCCACTTCAACCGTCGCTTCGCCGCCCTCTGGGAGCTGCCCGACGAGATGCTGCTGCTGCGCGCCGACGACGAGATCTTCGACTGGATGCGCGAGCGCGTCGCCGATCCGGCCGCCTACATGCGCCGCCTCGCCGCGATCGAGGACCAGACGATGCTGCGTGC
>JBDSLQ010000033.1:0-12183 GCA_039916285.1 Caldimonas sp. | reverse complement strand
GAACCACAGCGTGATCGGGATCAGCGCGACGATCGCGCAGAACCAGAGCAAGGAGCTCAAGCCGTTCGGCATCGCCGCGGTCCGCTCGAAAGAGAGGGATCGATCAGCCGCGGCTCAAACGGCGCATGCGCTCGCTCGGCGTGACGATGTCGGTGAGGCGGATGCCGAACTTCTCGTTGACGACGACGACCTCGCCCTGGGCGATCAGGTAGCCGTTGACGAGCACGTCCATCGGCTCGCCGGCCATCGCCTCGAGCTCGACGACCGAGCCCTGCGCGAGCTGCAGGATGTTCTTGATCGGGATCCGCGTCCTGCCCAGCTCGACGGTGAGCTGGACCGGGATGTCGAGGATCATGTTGATGTCGTTGCCGGCGGTCGATCCGGTGGTCGGCGCGAAATTCGCGAACGATGCCGGCGAGACCTGGTCGGCGACCTCGTGCACCTCGGAAGCGGTCTCCGAGCACGCGTCCGCTGCGGCCCATTCGGCGGCGGAGGCTTCGGCGGGCAGGGCGCCCGATGTGTTCTCACTCGACATGATGTTCTCCGAGCCAGCCTTCTCTCGAGCCGGCGAGCAGTTGATCGACCTTGAGCGCGTACTTCCCGTTCGAGGTTCCGTAGTGGCAGTCGAGCACCGGCACGCCCGCGACCTTGGCCTGGATCGCCTGGTGCAGGTCGAGCTCGATGAAGTCGCCCGCCTTCAGCGCGAGCAGCTGCTCGACGGTGGCCGGCGCCTGCGCGAGCTCGGCGACAAGCTCGACCTCGGCGGCCTGGATCTGCTGCGTCATCAGGTTCATCCAGCGGTGGTCGGGCGCGTTCGAGGCGCCGTGCATCGTCGAGTAGAGGACGTTCCTGATCGGCTCGAGCGTCGCGTAGGGGATGCAGAAGTGGATTGTCCCGGTGGCCTCGCCGATCTCGAGCGTGAACGAGGACGAGACGACGATCTCCGACGGCTGGGCGATGTTGGCGAACTGCGGCTGCATCTCCGAGCGCTGGTAGTCGAGCTCGAGCGGATAGATGCCGTCCCAGGCCCGTTTGTAGTCGGCGCAGATCACCTCGACGAGGCGGCGGATGATCCGCAGCTCGGTGGCGGAGAAGTCGCGCCCCTCGATCCGTGTCTCATACTTGCCGGCGCCGCCGAAGAGGGCGTCGACGACGGAAAACACAAGCGGGGGGTCGCAGACGACGAGCCCGAGGCCGCGCAGCGGCCGCACCGAGACGATGTTGAAGTTGGTCGGCGCCGCGGTCTCGCACAGGAAGGCGCTGTACTTGTGCACCTGCGTCGGCCCGATCGCCACCTCGGGGCTCTTGCGGATGAAGCCGAACAGACCGGCGCGGATGTTTCTCGCGAACCGCTCGTTGATGATCTCCAGCGCGGGGATGCGCTCGCGCACGATGCGGTCCTGGCCGAGCAGGTCGTAGCGACGAACGCCGTCCTTCGAACCGGCCCCCGGGCCGAGCGACTCTCTTCCGCTCGACCTGCCTGGGAGCAACGCGTCGATCTCGTCTTGGCTCAGGATCTGCGTGCTCATTGGATGAGGAAGCTCGAGAAGTGAACGTGCCGGATCGGGTTGCGCTGCGTCTCGTCACGGGGCCGGACCAGCCTTGCCGCGGCCGCCACGGCGCTCGTCGCGCCGTCGGGCGGTGCCGCCGTTATCGGCTCCGGCAGCGCCAGCTCGATGCCCATCGGCCGCACCGCGCCGCGCATGACGTCGCTCGCGAGCTGCTCCTTGCCCTCCCGGCTCAACAGCTCGCGTGAGCTCTTGTGCGCCAGGATCATCAGGATCGAATTTCGGATCGACGGCATGTAGGCCTTGATCTGGTCGACAGAGACGTCGCTGTCGAGCTCCAACGTGATGCCGATCTGCGCATAGCGGTCGGCTTCCCGGTCCGTCAGGTTGACCACGAACGGATCGAGCGGCAAGTAGGTTGGCGCGCTCCGCGGGCCGGCCCGGGCAGTGGCAGCGCGCTCGGGATAGGACTCATCGTCGGCCGCCGCGGCCGCGTGCGCTGCGCGCTGCTTGAGGAACATCACGGCAACGATGCCGAGCGCCAGCACCAGCAGGAGGACAGCTGCGCCGATGAGGAAGCGCTTTTTTCCGGGGCGCCGAATCGGCGCATCGTCGCCGAGGTCGGCCATCACTGCAGACATCGAAGCTCCTTAGGCCCGGGCGCGTGTTCGCGGCAGCGTGCTGCGCGGGATTGCGCAGCTCGCACGCCTTTGCAGAATTATCGAGAGCGGAGCGCCGACGAGAAGCGGCGATAAGGGACGCTTTCAGCCGCCAGAAGCAGACGCCGGTGCCGCCCGCTCGCCATCGCCTTGGCGTGGAGCTGCACGGGTTCCGGCGCAAGATCGAAAGCGAGCCGATCAGGCGGCGAGCACGGCATGCAGGTAGGCGAGGCTGTCGTCGAGGCGCGCCGCTTCATTCCTGTCCTGCTGCAGCAGCCGCGTCATCGGCGCGTGCAGGCGAACGGCGAGGTCGAGCTCGGCGTCCTGGCCGGGCGCATGGGCGCGGAGCTGGCTCAGGTCGCGCGCCTTGCGGTGGCGCGCGTGCAGCTGCCGAAAGCGCCGTGCCGAGTCGAGATGGTCGATCGCCGCGACGTCGCCCATTGCTCGGGACACCGAACGCTCGACGTCGATCGCCGGATAGTGGCCGGCCTCGGCGAGCTCGCGCGAGAGGACGATGTGACCGTCGAGGATGCCGTGCGCCGCGGCGACGATCGGATCGTCGGGGTCGTCGGCTTCGGCGAGCACTGTGTAGAAGGCGGTGATCGATCCACCGCCGCCCTGCTGGTCGGCGGCCCGGCCGTTGCCGCTGCGCTCGACGAGCTGCGGCAGCTTCGCGAAGCAGCTCGGCGGATAACCTCTGCCGGCCGGAGGCTCGCCGATCGCCAGCGCGATCTCGCGCTGCGCCATCGCATAGCTCGTCAGCGAGTCCATCAGCAGCAGCACGTTCTTGCCGCGGTCGCGGAAGTGCTCGGCGATCGCGCTTGCGTAGTTGGCGCCCTGCACGCGCAACAGCGGCGGCGCGTCGGCAGGCGCGGCGACGACCACGGAGCGGCGGAAGCCGTCATCGCCGACGATGCCCTCGATGAATTTTCCGACCTCGCGGCCGCGCTGGCCGATCAGGGCGACGACGATCACGTCGGCGGTCGCATGTCGGGCGATCATCTCGAGCAGCACGCTCTTGCCCACGCCGCTGCCGGCGAACAGGCCGATTCGCTGGCCCCGGCCGATGGTGAGCAGGGCGTTGATCGCGCGCACGCCGGTGTCGAGCGGCGTCCGCACCGGGTCGCGGTCCAGGGCGTTGATCGGCCTGCGCGTCAACGGCTCCTCGTGAACCTGGCCAAGCGCGCCTTTGTGATCGATCGGCTGTCCCTGCGGATCGACGACGCGGCCGAGCAGGCCGTCGCCGGCCGGCAGGTGCAGCGTGCGGTCGACGATGCGGCGCCTGGGCTGTCGTGCCCGGCCCAGCTTCAGCGCCATCACCGGCGAACGGCGGGGGACGACTAGGGCGCCGCTCGAGAGACCGTGCAGATCGCAGGTCGGCATCAGGAAAGCACGGTCGCCGGAGAAGCCGACCACCTCGGCGACGACCGGCGGCGCGGCATCGCCGCCCCATTCGGCCGGATGGATCTCGCATACCGAACCGACCGGCAAGCGAATCCCGGCGGCTTCCAGGACGGGGCCGGTGACGCGGACCAGTCGGCCCTGCATTTCGAGCGGCAGCGGCTCGCTGGCGAGGCTCTCCAGATCGGCCAGATAGCGGCGCCAACGCGCGGCGACGTCCGCAAGCCCGTCGACGGCCCCGGCCGGTCGCGCGCTCTCAGGAGGCGGCGGCATCGTTGGCTTCGCTGCGGAACGGCGACCCGGCGTCGGCTGCAAGAAGATCGGGCGAGCACACCGCCTCGCCCCAGGCGGCATCGCTCCCCAGTCTCGCGGCAGCGCTCCGCCAGCGTTCTTCGATGGTTGCGTCGACGAGGCCGATGTCCGATTCGACCAGGCAGCCGCCGCGGCTGATCCGCGCGTCGGCAACCAGGCGGGCGCCGCGGCCGGCGATGGCCTCGGCCGAGCTGCCGGTGACGAGGCCGAGGTCGTCGGGATGGACGCGCACGACGATCTGGCCGGCGCTCGGCATCAGCGCATCGACCGCCTGCTCGGCGACGGCGCGGATCCGATCCGGATGCGCTGACAGTTCGCTGCGCAGGATCTGGCGTGCCAGCGCGGCAGCCGTCATCGCCACGGAGCGCGCCATCTCGTGCTGCAATGCGTCGAGCTGGGCGAGGGTGGCGGCGACGAGCGTGCCGACCTGCGTCGTCATCTGGCTGGCGAAGCTCCGCTTGAACGATTCGAGCGCCACCAGCCCGTCGCGATAGCCGTCCTGATAGCCCGACTGCCGAACAGCGCGCAGCTGCTCGGCGGACAGCTCGCCCGCGGCGACGCCCTCCGGCGCCGCTTCTGGCGCTCCGGCATCCGCCGCGCTCTCCGGGCGCGCCACGTCGGCGAAGGCCCAGATCGCGAACGAGCTCAGCTCCTCGCGCGGAATGAAGCGGGAAGAAAAGTCGCGCAGCCCGAGCCGTGCGCCCTCGGCGACCGGAGGCGCGGGGCCGGGCCGGGTGTCTGTCATGCGACGGCGCAGAGGAGGCTGAAGCGGCGCAAGCGCGATCGGCTACTCGACGTATCCATCGCCGCTGCCGTAGCCGATCACGAGCTGGCCTTCCTCGGCGAGCCGCCGCACTGTCTTCATGAGCTCTCTCTGCTCGGCTTGCACCTCGGCGACGCGCACCGGGCCGCGCGAGTCGAGCTCCTCCCGGAGGGTGTCGGCAGCGCGTGTCGACATGTTGCTCAGGAAGCGCTCGCGCAGCGCGGGCTGCGCCCCCTTCAAGGCGACCACGAGAGACTCCGACTGCACTTCCTTCAGCAGCGCCAGGATGCCGCGGTTGTCGACGCGCATCAGGTCGTCGAACGTGAGGAGGTTGTCGACGACGCGCTGCGCCAGCTGGTGGTCGGACTTGCGGATGAAGTCGAGAGCGGTCGTTTCGATGCTCGTGCCGAGCCGGCTGAGCAGATTCGCTGCGGTCTTCACGCCGCCGAGCGGCGCGAGGCGCGACGTGGCTCGGTCGGCGATCAGCGGTCGCATGACCTCGCTCAGTTCCTTGAGTGCCGAAGGCTCGATGCGCTCCAGCGTGGCAACTCGAACGAGCACCTCGTTGCGGTGCCGCGTCGTGAAGGTCTTGAGAACGGCCACGGCCTGGTCGCAATCGAGGTGCACCAGCACGACGGCGACGATCTGCGGATGCTCCTCGCGCAGCATCTCGCCGATCGTCTCGGCGTCCATCCACTTGAGGCCCTCCATGCCGGAGTTGTCGTCGTCTTGGAGGATGCGGTCGATCAGGAGATTGGCCTTGTCCTCTTCGAGCGCCTTCTTCAGCACGTTCCTGACGTAGTTGCCCGTGTCGGCGGCG
Source organism: Caldimonas sp. (assembly GCA_039916285.1). Lineage (GTDB taxonomy): Bacteria > Pseudomonadota > Gammaproteobacteria > Burkholderiales > Burkholderiaceae_C > Schlegelella_A. The sequence goes on along the minus strand of JBDSLQ010000033.1, from coordinate 6,720 downwards.
AGCGGGCTGCGGCTGGAGGCCGCGCTCGTGAACCTGCGCAGCACGTCCTCGAGGCGCGCCTTGGGCACCGAGGTCATGCGCGCCATGGCTTCGCCGAGGCTTTGCACCTCACTGGGCCTGAGATGCCGGAAGACCGCTGCGGCTTCGGTCTCGCCGAGCGACATCAGGAGGATGGCCGAGTCTTCCAGGCCGGCTTCGTTGACAACCATGTCGCGTTTCATTCGTGTCCCGGCCGGTTCTCGCTGCCGACCCAGCCGCGCACGATTCCAGCGACGGCCGCCGGGTCGGCCTTGGCCAGGACCCGGGCGCCCTCGATCTGTTTCGGGAACGCCGGCGCAGCGAAAACAGGCGTTGCCGAGAGCGTCTGCGGGTCGTCGACGACCTCGTCGAGGCGGGCGCCGGAGCGCTTCCGACCGATCGGACCCCTGCTCAGGGCGTTCTTCACGATCGGCCGGATCAGGCCGAAGAAGACAAGCACGGCGACGAGGGACAGGCCGGCCGGCACCGCGGCGGCACGGACCAGGTCGATGGCTTCGGGTGTCTTCCAGAACGAAGTCTCGCGAACGCCCACCGGCTCGACCTTGAAGGTCGCGTTGACGACCTTGACCGAGTCCCCGCGCTCCTGGCTGAAGCCGATCGATTCACGGACGAGGGCCGTCAGCTGGTCGAGATCGTCGGCAGAAAGCGGCGTCGACACCGACTTGCCCCAGGCGTCGGTGATCGTGCGGTTGTTGACGACCACCGCCGCATTCAGCCGCTTGACGTTGCCGCTCGCGCTCTTGGTGATGCGGACGGTCTTGTCGACTTCGTAGCTCGTCGTCGCTTCGCGGCGAGCTGTCGCGCCGATCCTGCTGCCCGTCTTCGGTGCCCCCTGGAGCGATCGCGAAGCCGCGGCGCCTTGCTCGCTCGTCTGCTGACTTCGAATCGAGACGCTCGCCTCGCTGCCATGGTTGGGCTTCCACTCCTCCGAGGTCGCCTCGGCCTGCGAGAAGTCGATGTCGGCTGTGACGCTGGCGCGCAGGTTGTCGCGGCCGACGATCGGCTCGACGAGCTCGATGATGCGCTTGGTGTAGCCCGCCTCGACCTGGCTCACGTACTGCAGCTGCTGGGCATCCAGACCGCCGCTTTGCGTGCCGTCGCCGCTGCTGGTGAGAAGCGCACCGCTCTGGTCGAGAACGCTGACTGTCTTCGGGCTCATCTCGGGCACGCTCGAAGAGACCAGGTGAACGATGCCGGCGATCTGGGCCCGGTCCAGGCTGCGGCCGGCGTGCAGCGTCAGCAGCACCGAGGCGCTCGGCTTCTGCTGCTCGCGAAAGAAGCCGTTCTGGTTCGGAAGGGCGAGGTGCACACGCGCGGCCTGGACGGCGGCAAGCGAGGAGATCGAGCGCGTCAGCTCGCCTTCGAGGCCGCGCTGGAAAGTGAGCCGTTCCTGGAACTGCGTCTGGCCGAAGCGGACGCTGTCCATCAGCTCAAAGCCGGAAACTGCCCCTTTCGGCAGGCCCGCGGTGGCCATCTTCAGCCGCAGGTCGTGCACCTGTGCCGCGGGCACGAGGATGGCGGCGCCGCCCTCGGCCATGCGATAGGGAACGTTCATCTGCGCGAGCTGGGCGATGACCGCACCGCCGTCCTTGTCGGCAAGGTTGGCGTAGAGCACCTTGTAGTCGGCGTGCGAGGGCCACCAAGCCATCGCCACCGCCAAGCCGGCGAGCGCCGCGGCGCCGACCATCGCGACGACCTTGCTCCTCGAGGTCATCGCCTGCAGGCGGGCGCCGACGGTGTCGGGCACGTCCGCGCGATAGGTGCTTGTCAGGGCGGCATCGTTTTCCATGGGTGCTTGGGCTGCAAGGCGAAGCGCCTGCGGGTCTGGCAGTGATTATTGGGAAGCGCCCCAACCCGGATGCGCGAAACAGCCCGGCATTGCCGCGTCAGTTCGCGTCAACGTGTCCGCGTGCCTGCGCCTAGCATGGGGCACTGATCGAGATCCGGAATGAACGTCGCCCTGAAGCCTTTCGACTTCTCCCAAGCCCTCGCTCGAGCCGGTCTGGGGACCGACTGCATGCCGCTCGCCCGAAGCGGCAGTGTCGGCGCAGCCGGCTTTCAGGAGGCGATCGGCGAGGCACTGGGCGCCGTCAGCCTGGCACAGAGCGAAGCGGCGCGCGTGCAGCGTCAGATCGCGCCCGGCAACGCGACCGTCAGCCTCGAGCAGATGACGGCCACGATCGAGAAGGCGAAGGTGGGCTTCGAGGCGACGCTGCAGGTCAGGAATCGACTCGTGCAGGCTTACACGGACATCATGGCGATGCAGGTCTAGGCGTTCTTCGCCGCCGTCGAGCCGGACGGATCTTCAGTTCAGACCAGCTTGCCGCGCTTCTGGATCAGATCGACGAAGCGCTGCAGCGTTCGCAACGCCTCGCGGCCCGGACGCACGAACTCGAAGCCGAGCCGGAGGCCGTTGGGCTCGTCCTTGATGGCCGTCGCATGGCGCAGGCGCAGGTCGACATCGAGGCGCGTGTCCGGGTCCAGCTCCAGCTTCACGCCGGCGACCAGGACGCCGAGGTTCATTGACGGCACGTCGACAGGCAGGAAGACCGCGCAGCCGCCGATGCTGACGTCGACGAGGCGCAGCGCGAATTCCGCCTCGGCCATGTCCGGATGGCGCAGCCGCGCCACCGGCGCACCGCGCGCCGGTGGCCTGACCCGGAACGCATTGCGTCGCTGAAAGCGGAACATCTCCCGCGGCGACGGGCAGTTCAGCACGCTGGCCCGGTTGCCGTGCACGAGCGCCAGGTCGTGGACATCGAACTGGACCTTGACATTGTCGAGATAGCCGACGACGACGACCTCGTCGCTCTCGACGAGCGACTTCATGGCCGGGTTGCGCGGATCGGCGTTGAAGCCGATCGTCCCCCGAGCGCTGTCCATCGTCCAGACCGCGCTGGTGTAGACCGTTCCATCGCTGGCATTGAGGTTGAGCAGGACCGAGCCGTCGACGAGCTGCTTCAGCAAGAGGCCGATGTCGCGCGGGGATGAGACTCGAAACTCCTCGAGCCCATCGTTGGCCGACATGCCGTCCAGCGCTGCCGGTCTGGTTTCCATCGCATCTCCTTCCACTCAGTCGAGGGGCCGAGTCGCCCCGCAGCCGGAGTCAGTGCAGCGTCTTCGGCCTGCCGGCGAGGATGTCGTCCAGGTCTTCGAGCCAGGGCTCGGCGAGCTGGCGAATCTCGGCGTCACTGACAAGTATGCGCTGCATGAGGCGGGACTTCAGCTCGAGCTCGTCTGCTCCCAAGGATTGCGTGGCGGCAGTGTTCTTCAGCTGGGCGATGAGCAGGGTGCAAGCACCCTCGAGCTTGACGACCTGATCCCAATTGCCCGCCCGCGCCGACTCGAGCATGTCCTGGCTCGCCTTCTCGATGGCTTGGTAGTAGTTCAGTAGCGCGGATTTCATAAGTCTTCTTTCGGTAGGACGTTGCCGCCCTTCGCTGGCCGGGCACCTGCTTTATCGACTCAGCGTCTCCAATCTTTATGGCGGCCGTGCGCGCCGATAAGCACCCGAAAAGTGGCTAGTTTGAGGGATTCCTGCCGCGTTTCCGACAAGCACGCGTAGGAATTTGCCTGACAGGGGTCATGGAAGAAGCTGGACTTCAGCCACCGAGGTGGCCTGATGGCGACCGCCGCTGCCGATGCCCAGAATTCTTTCCATCGCAGGGCCGTGACCTTGCAGGACATGAACCAGCAAGAACGGAGCACCGAATGAACGCCGACCAGATCCTCACCGAGATTCGTGAAGCCAACCTGTCGTACCTGATGCTTGCGCAAAGCCTCATCCGAAGCGATCGCGAGCAAGCCCTGTACCGGCTCGGCATCAGCGATGAGAGCGCATCGATCATTTCCGTCCTGACGCCGGCGCAGTTGATGAAGATCTCCGCCAGCAACACCCTGCTTTGCCGTTTCCGGATGGACGACGACATGGTCTGGGGCCTGCTCACCAACCATGGAAAGAGCGCCGCCAACGACGGTACTTCCCGCCTGCACGCGTCGATCCTGCTCGCCGGGCGTCACCAAGAGGCTGCGTGATCATGCGCCGCAAGAGCATTCTCGACGAGGCCAAGCAGATCGGTCGCGCCGTCGCGCTGATCGGCCTCGGCGCCCGCCTCCAGGTGCTCGAGTCGGAAACCGATCTGTCGTACGAGCGCCTGCTCAGGCTCTACAAGGAAGTGGCCGGCAAGTCGCCCAGCAAGGGCCAGCTGCCGTTCTCGACCGACTGGTTCATGACCTGGCAGCCGAACATCCACGCGTCTCTGTTCCTGAACATCCACGAGTACCTGAACAAGACCTCGGAGATGGACGAAATCGACGCCGTCATCAAGGCCTATCGCCTCTATCAGGAAGAGACGTCCGCCCAGAGTCTGGAACCGCTCCTCTCGGTGACGCGCGCCTGGCGCCTCGTCAAGTTCGTCGACAACGGCATGCTGACCATGACGAAATGCTCGAAATGCGGCGGCCGGTTCGTGTCCTACCCGCACGAGATCGCACGACATTACGAATGCGCGCTCTGCAACCCGCCGGCGCGTGCCGGCAAAAGCAAGGCCGCTGGCGCCATCCGGGTGCATTGAGCAGGTTCAGGCGCGAGCCTCAAGTTTGCCGCCGCGCTGCCGAAACAAAGGACTTCCGTTCTGTTTGCTTGTCTCCTCCAGCACGTCACCGTGCTTTGACCACGGGCCCCTAGGGGCCCGCTTTTTTTAGTACGAGCTGTTTCGAGGCCAGTTGCGGCGAACGGAAAACAGCGCGGGCGGCAAACTCCGAGGAGTGCGGAGCAGGTCGATAACCGGCACGGCCCGCGCAACCCTCATCGGCAGGCACGCATTTCTCGAACACCATGATCGTTCTGATCGGTTACGGCATCGCGCTTGGCTGCATCTTCGGCGCCTACATCGTCCATGGCGGCAACATCGGCGTCATCTTGCGTGCCTTGCCCCTGGACCTGGTGGCGATCGTCGGCGGGGCCCTCGGCGCTTTCGCTGTCAACAATCAGCCGAAGGTCATCAAGGCGACGATCAGCGCGATCCCGGGTGTGCTGTCGGGGTCGAAGTACTCCAAGACGCGCTACCTGGAGCTGATGGCGCTGCTTTACGACATCCTGCAGAAGGCGCGCAAGGAAGGCCTGCTGGCCATCGAGCAGGACGTCGAGGAGCCGGCAGCGTCGTCGCTGTTCCAGAAGCACGCGGTGGTCTCTGCCGATCCTCGCGTCGTCGAATTCATCACCGACTACCTTCGCCTGATGCTCTCGGGCAACCTGGACGCCGACGAGATCGAAGGACTGATGGACAGCGAGATCGAGGCGCACCACAGCGAGGCGCACGGGCCGGTCTCGGCACTCGCGCGTCTGGCGGGTGCGTTGCCGGCTTTCGGCATCATCGTGGCCGTGCTGGGCGTCGTCAATACGATGGGTTCGGTGGGCCAGCCACCGGCGATCCTCGGCGCCATGATCGGGTCGGCGCTGGTCGGCACCTTCCTGGGCATCCTGCTCGCGTACGCTGTCGTTGAGCCGCTCGGCGGGCTGATCGAGCAAAAGGTCGACGAGGCCACCAAGGAACTGCAGTGCATCAAGTCGACGCTGCTGGCGAGCATGCAGGGCTGTGCCCCGCAGGTTGCCGTGGAGTTCGGGCGCAAGGTTCTCTACTCCAATGACCGGCCGACGTATCTCGAGCTGGAACGGCACGTGAGAGGCAAGAAGTGATGCACCCGAGGCGACGCCGACCCTTGCCGGGCGGCGCGTGGAAGATCGCCTATGCCGACTTCCTGACGGCGATGATGGCCTTCTTCCTCCTGATGTGGCTGATCGGATCGACGACCGAAGGCGACAAGAAAGGCATCGCCGACTACTTCAATGCACCGCTCAAGGTGGCGCTCATGGGCGGCAGCGGCGCCGGCGACGCGTCGCACGTCGTTCGCGGCGGCGGTGCGGATCTGACGCGAACGATCGGCTCGGTCCGGGACGGCGACCTCCCGGCGAGAAAAAAGCTGGTCAACACCAAGTGGCTCGAAGCCGAGCAGCGTCACGCCGAAGCGTCACGTCTGGAGATGCTGAAGAGCAAGGTCGAGCAGGCGCTTGCGGCGAGCCCGAAGCTGACCGCGATGGCGTCTCAAATTCAGCTCGACATGATGCGTGACGGCCTCCGCATCCAGATCGTCGATGAGCAGAACCGGCCGATGTTCGACAGCGGCAGCGCCGTCGTCAAGCCCTACATGCGCGAGCTTTTGCGCGAGATCGGTCGTGTCCTCTCCGACGTGCCGAACCGGATCACGCTGGAGGGCCACACCGACGCAACGCCGTTCAGCGGTGGCGAGCGCGGCTACAGCAACTGGGAACTATCGAGCGACCGCGCCAACGCCTCGCGGCGCGAGATCGTGAGTGGCGGCCTGCCCGAAGAACGGATGCTGCTTGTCCAGGGTCTCGCCTCGAGCCGCCTGTTCGTGGCTGCTGAGCCGCAGAACCCGATGAACCGGCGCATCACCGTCATCGTCATGAACCGCGACGCCGCGGAGCGGCTCCTGCAACTGCTGCCGAACTCGGCCGAGGCCGAGTCTCGCAGCGCTGCGGAGATCGCGCAGGCACCGCCGGGCGGCAACGCTCCCGGAGCTCGCTGAGGAGCGTCGGGCGCCGCGAACCCGAGGGTTGCCGCGGCGCCGATCCGTGATTACTTCGGCAGGAGAACCTTG
>JBDSLQ010000032.1:0-5319 GCA_039916285.1 Caldimonas sp. | reverse complement strand
GCTCACCCGCGGAAGTGGCACGCGACTCGGTGCCCTTCGCTGCTCTCCTTGAGCTCCGGCACCACCGTGCTGCAGATCGGGAACTGGGCGATCGGACAGCGCGTGTGGAAGTGGCAGCCCGGCGGCGGCCGGATCGGGCTCGGCACGTCCCCTTGCAGCGGGATGCGCTTCCGCTTGACCTGCGGGTCGGGGATGGGCACCGCCGACAGCAGCGCTTCGGTGTAGGGATGGAGCGGCTGGGTGTAGAGCTCCTTGGCCGGCGCGATCTCGACGATGCGGCCGAGGTACATCACGGCGACGCGATCGCTGATGTGCTCGACCACCGAAAGGTCGTGTGCGATGAAGATGTAGGTGAGGTTGAATTTCCCCTGCAGGTCCTCGAGCAGGTTGATTACCTGCGCCTGGATCGAGACGTCGAGCGCCGACACCGCCTCGTCGCAGACGATGAGCTTGGGGCTGACGGCGAGGGCCCTCGCGATGCCGATGCGCTGGCGCTGGCCGCCCGAGAACTCGTGCGGATAGCGGCGCATGTGGTCGGCGTTCAGGCCCACCGTCTCGAGCAGCTCGACGATGCGCGCCTCGTACTCGGCCCGATTCTTCGTGAGCTTGTGGATCGTCAGCGCCTCGCCGACGATCGCGCCGACCGTCATGCGCGGGTTGAGAGACGCGTACGGATCCTGGAAGATGATCTGCATGTCGCGGGCCAGGGCGCGCAGCTCGTCCTTGCCGGCGTGGGTGACGTCCTTGCCCTCGAACCAGACTTCGCCCGAGGTGGGCTCGATCAGGCGCAGGATGCAGCGGCCGGTCGTGCTCTTGCCGCAGCCCGACTCGCCGACGACGCCGAGCGTCTCGCCCGCCGCGAGGTCGAAGCTGACGCCGCTCACCGCGTGGACGTTATCGACCTCGCGGCCCAGCCACCCCCCGGTAATCGGGAAGCGCTTGACGAGGTCGACGACCCTCAGCAAGGGGGCGTTCATCGGAGCGCCTTCGTGCTGCGCACTCCGGTGTTCGCCCTCGGGGCGGCCCAGCGGGCTCACGCGAGCACCTTCTCGCCGCCCGGCAGGATGTCGAAGATGCAGCGCACCTTGTGGCCCGGCACCGGCTCGCGCAGCGCCGGCGTCGCCGCGACGCACTCGGGCACCGCGTACTTGCAACGCGTCGCGAACCGGCAGCCCTCGGCCGGCGCGATCAGCTTGGGCACCGTGCCCGGGATCTGCTCGAGGCGCACCTTGTGCAGCGCCGCCGTATCGATGCGCGGGATCGAGCGGATCAGCCCCTGCGTGTAGGGGTGGCGCGGATTCGCGAACAGCGACTCGACGCTCGCCTCCTCGACGACCATGCCGGCGTACATGACGACGACCCGCTGCGCGACCTCGGCAACGACCCCCATCGCGTGCGTGATCAGCATGATCGCCATGCCGAGGCGCTCCTTCAGCTCGGCGAGGAGGTCGAGGATCTGCGCCTGGATCGTGACGTCGAGCGCCGTCGTCGGCTCGTCGGCGATCAGCAGCTGCGGGTTGCAGGCGAGCGCGATGGCGATCATCACGCGCTGGCGCATGCCGCCCGAGAACTGGTGCGGGTAGTCGTTGACGCGCCGCTGCGGCGTCGGGATGCGGACCAGCGCGAGCATCTCGACGGCACGATCCATCGCCGCCTTGCGGCCCAGACCCTCGTGCAGGCGCAGGCTCTCGGCGATCTGCTCGCCGACGCTGTAGACCGGGTTGAGCGAGGTCATCGGCTCCTGAAAGATGATCGCGATCTCCTTGGCGCGAACGCGGCGCATCTCGTCGTTGCTCGCGGTCACGAGGTCGCGGCCCTTCCACAGCACCTGGCCGGCGACGATCTTGCCGGGCGGCATCGGCACCAGCTTCAGCACCGTCATCGCCGTCACCGTCTTGCCGCAGCCCGACTCGCCGACGACGCAGACGGTCTCGCCGCGCTCGATCGTCACGTCGACGCCGTCGACCGCGTGCAGCCAGCCGTCGTCGGTCTTGAAGTGGGTCTTCAGACCCTGGATGCGGAGCAGGGCGGGCTCGTCGACGATCTCGGCGCGCTTCGGCGCGCGTGCGGGCGAGGTCATCAGGATCGGTCTGGGCGGCGCCGTCGTCATCGGAGCCCCCAGGTCGCTTCGCGCCCGCCCCACGAGGGGGGCGATGCCGGCTCGGGGCGGCCCGGCGCCGGCATCAGAGCACCCGGCGCGGATCGAGCGCATCGCGCAGACCGTCGCCGACGAAGTTGATGCACAGCACGGCGAGGAAGATCGCGGTGCCGGCGAACAGCGCCCAGTGCGGCGCGATGTCGAGGTACTCCTTGGCGTCGTACAGGATACGGCCCCAGGTCGGGATGTCGGGCGGAAAGCCGAGGCCGAGGAAGGAGAGCGTCGACTCGGCGATGATCGCCGCGGCGACGTCGATCGTGCCGGCGACGATCACCGGCCCGAGCGAGTTGGGCAGGATGTGGCGAACGACCTGGCGCGGCACCGACGCGCCGAGCGCGCGCGCCGCCTCCACGAACTCCTTCTCGCGCAGCGAGAAGAACTGCGCCCGCACCAGCCGCGCCACCGGCATCCAGCGAAAGCCGCCGATCACCAGCACGATCAGGATGAAGACGCCGACCTCGGGACCGAAAGCCGCCTTCAGCGCGTCGCGGAACAGGTAGATCAGGATCAGGAGCAGCGGCAGCTGCGGCAGCGACAGGAACAGGTCGGTCAGCCACATCAGCGCCGCGTCGACGGGGCCGCGCGAAATGCCGGCGATCGCGCCGATCGTGACGCCGACGACGAGCGCCATCAGCATCGCCGCCAGGCCGACGGCGAGCGAGATGCGGCCGCCGTAGAGCATGCGCGCGAAGATGTCCTGGCCGAGGTCGTCGGTACCGAACGGGTGGTTTGCGGTCGGCGTGTGCAGGCGGGACGTGAAGTCGATCTCGTTGATCGCGACCTTCCAAACCAGCGGCCCGACGGTGACCAGCAGCACCATCAGCGCCAGGATGATCAGGCCAAGGACGGCGAGCCGGTGCCGCCGGAAGCGCCGCCACGCCTCGGCAGCCGGCGACACGTTGCGCAGCGGCCCGGCCGAGAGCGCAGGGCTAGCGGTAGGTGATGCGGGGATCGAGCCAGCCATAGAGCACGTCGGCGATCAGGTTGAACAGGATGACCAGGCACGCGAACACGAAGGTCACGCCCATGATCACCGGCGTGTCGTTGCGAAGGATCGCGTCGATCAGGAGCGAGCCGATGCCGGGGATGCGGAAGATCTGCTCGGTGATGATGGCGCCGCCGAAGACCAGCGGCATCGTCAGCGCGACCAGCGTCACCACCGGGATCAGCGCATTGCGGACGACGTGCTTCATGATCACGACCCGCTCGCGCAGGCCCTTGCTGCGCGCGGTGGTGACGTAGTCGAGCCGGATCACGTCGAGCATCGCCGAGCGGATGTAGCGCGTCCAGCTCGCGCCCTGCAGCAGGCCGAGCACGGTCACCGGCATGATCGCCTGCAGGATGTTCTGGCGCCACCACTCCCAGCCCGTCGCGCTGATGTCGGCGCGGAACACGAACGGCAGCCAGTCGAGCTTGATCGAGAAGAGCAGGATCATCAGCAGGCCGATGAAGAAGGTCGGCAGCGAGAAGCCGATCAGGGCGAAGGTGCTGGCGATGCGGTCGAACCACGAATACGGCCGCGCCGCCGAGATGATGCCGACCGGCAGGGCGATCGCCAGGGCGAGGATCTGCGAGGCGCCGATCACCGCCAGCGTCACCGGCACGCGCTGCCAGATCAGGGTGTCGACGTCGACCCGGCTCATGAACGAGAAGCCCCAGTTGCCCTGAAGCATCGCGAGCAGCCAGCGGAAGTAGCGTTGCCAGACCGGATCGTCGAGGCCGAACTGCTTGCGCAGATTGGCCTGCACTTCGGGCGGAACGTTCGGATTGAGCGCCATCTCGGCGAACGGGTCGCCGGGGGCGAGCGCGAGCACTGTGAACAGCACAACGCTGATGCCGAGCAGGCTCGGCAAGGCGAACAGCAGCCGCCGCAGGAAGTAGCGTCCCACAGCGTGCTCAGGACGGTCTGGTCAGCCCGGCGACGATTCCCGGTACCAGTTATGCAGCGCCGAGAAGTCGAGGTCCCAGCCCGACAGCGTCGTCACCAGCTTGAGGTTGCCGCCACGGACGCGCGGCCGGCTGATCAGCGGGATGACGATGAACTCGTTGACGACCATGTCGTTCATCTTGATGTACATCGCCACGCGCTTCACGGGGTCGAGCTCCGACGACGCCGCCGCGTGGAGCTTGTCGTACTCGGGGTTGACGTAGCGGCAGATGTTGCGGCCCGACCACTTGTTGGCCTTCTGCGAGATCTCTTCCGACGTGAACTGGTCCATGAAGCGCCCGGCGTCGGGCGCGGTCATGGTCGTCGTGTACATCTGCATGTCGCACCAGAACTTCTGGTAGGTGTCGGGGTTGGCGAAGTCGGAGGAGAAGAACACCGATGCCGAGACCGACTTCAGCTCGAGGTCGATGCCGGCCTTCTGCGCCGCCTGCTTGACGATCGCCTGCTCCTTCTGGCGCGTCGCGTTGATCGACGTCTGGTAGACGAACTTCATCTTCTTGCCGCCCTTCTCGCGGATGCCGTCGGCACCTCGCTTCCAGCCGGCGGCATCGAGGATGGCGTTCGCCTTGTCGATGTTGAACTCCCACTTCGTGTTCTTCGAGCGGAAGCGCTCGGGGTTGTTCACGAAGTTGGCGGTCGCGACGCCGGTGCGGCCGTAGACGAAGTCCTGCATGCTCTTCTTGTCGCAGAGGAGCGCCATCGCCTCGCGCACCTTCGGGTCGCTGAACGCGAAGTGCTTGCTCTTGACGCTGCCGCGCTCGCCCTCGACCTCGTTCCACGGGTCGGTGATGTTGACCTGGATGAACTCGATGTCGCCGCCCGGGACGATCTGCACCCGGCCCTTGCCGCCGGCCTCCATGCGCTTCAGCACCTCGTCCTCGACCTGCAGGTTCCAGGCGTAGTCGTACTCGCCGGTCTGCAGCACGGCGCGCGCCGCCGAGGTCGCGTCGCCGCCGCCCTTCATCTCGATCGTGTCGAAATGGGGCCGGTTCGGCATGTGGTAGTTCTTGTTGATCGCACCGAGGACGATGTCGCCCGGCTTGAAATCGACGAACGTGTACGGGCCGGTGCCAACCGGCTTGAGGTTGGTCGGCGCCTCGCGCGACTTGGCGCCGGCGTAGGGGCCGAACAGGTGCTTCGGGATGATCGCTCCCTCGCCGGAGACGAAAGCGGTGGCCCAGAACGGCGTCGGCTTCTTGAACGAGACCAGGAC
>JBDSLQ010000031.1:0-10872 GCA_039916285.1 Caldimonas sp. | reverse complement strand
TTCGGCATCGACCCGGTCCACTTCGGCATGATCCTGCTCGTCAACTCCGGCATCGGCCTGATCACGCCGCCGGTCGGACCGACCCTCTTCGTCGGCTGCGCGATCGGCAAGGTGACGATGGAGGAGGTGTCGCGCGAGCTATGGCCGTTCTACGCGGCGATGTGCGCGGCGCTCCTGATCGTCACCTACGTGCCGGCCGTGTCGCTGTGGCTGCCGCATCTGCTGGCCCGCTAGGGCCGGCACGGGGCAGCAAACCTCACCCCAGCGCCCTCGCCCGCATCGCGCCGTCGACCTCGACGTAGTGCCACGACTGATTGCGAAAGAACGGCTGCCGGTAGCCGGTGGTCCAGGGGCGCGAGAAGTCGTTGTAGATGCGGTGCACGTGGATTCGGTACGGCATGTAGGCGACAACGAGCTCGCTCGCCTTGCGGAACAGCGCCAGCCGCTCGGGGCCGTCGGGGAGGTCGAGCATGCGACGATAGATCGCGTCGAACGCGGACAGCTTGAAGCGCGCGAGGTTGCTCTGGCCGATCGAATCGCCGTACATGTATTTGAAAATCCCTTGTCCGTCGGGATCGGTCGCGGTGCTGCCGAGGAACCACATCTGCAGCTTGCCGGCCCGCGCCTGTTTCATGTGCTCGGCCCATTGCCCCGTCTCGAACACCATGCGGACGCCGATCGCCGCGGTGCTCCTCTGCCAGTTCTCGTTGTACTGGCGGTTGATCTGCTCCGGCTCGCTCGACAGGGTGAGGACGAGCGGCGATCCGTCGGGCTGCTCGCGCCAACCGTCGCCGTCGCGGTCGCGGTAGCCGTAGATGTCGAGCAGCGCCTTGGCGCGCGCAATGTCGTGGCCGCTGTTGTCGGTGCGCAAGGCGGAATCGAAGCCGTAGGTGCCCGGCGCCATCGGCGCGTGCGCGGGGATCGCCTGGCCGCGCCGGATGATCCTGATCTCGTAGTCGATGTCGTAGGCGAGCTGGACGGCACGGCGGAGCGCCACCTTCGCGGGCGTGTAGCCGCCGACGACCGGATCCTCCATGTTGAAGTACGACATCGCGACATCCGGGTTCAGGTAGCGCTGCAGACGGATCCCCTGTTTGGCCAGGTTGGGCGCGATCTTGCCGTTGGGCGCCGCCATCGGCGTCAACTCGGGGGGGACGCGTGCGAAATCGGCTGCCCCGTTGAGAAAGCTCAGCCAGCGCGGCTGGTTCTCCGGGATGACGGCGATCTCGACGCCGTCGTTGAGCGGCAGGCGTCGCCCGTTGAAGCGTTTCGCCCAGGCCTGGCCCTCGGCATCGCCAGGCGCCGGCTCGCTTTGGAAACGAACATCGCGGTACGTCGGGTTCCGATCGAGAACGATGCGCGAGCTCCGGCGCCACGACTTGAGCCGGTAGGGGCCGGTGCCGACCGGATGCGCCATGAGGTCGTCGCGATAGGCCTCGGCGACCTCGCGCGCCACGGCCCCGTAGCTCGACGCTGCCAGCGTCGACGCAAAGCGCGGGCGCGGCTTGGCGAGCTTGAACTGCAGCGTGTAGCGGTCAAGCGCTCGCAGGCCCTCGGCGACGGCGTCGTAGTCGAACGGCGCCTTGTCGCGCAACGCCCGGGCCCGCAGGTCCTCGAGCCCGAGCAGGCCGTCTTCGTTCAGCGAGCTGTACGCCGGGCTCTTCAGCGCCGGGTCGTAGATTCGCTTGAAGGCATACACGAAGTCAGCCGCGATCAGCTCGCGCGGCTGGCCCTTGAACGCCGGGTCGTCGGCGAAGAGGATGCCGCGCTGCAGCCGCGCCGTCCAGACCGTGAAGTCGGCCGACGACTCCGGCATCGCGTCGGTGGTCAGCGGCACCAGGCGCACCGGGATCGCAAGCGGGTCGTAGCCCAGCAGAGGCTCGAAGATGTGAGAGATGACGCGATGCGAGTAGAGATCGCCGACCTGCGCCGGATCGAACCCGGTTTCGGCCGATTCGAACAGCACGCGAAGCACATTGGCGTCCGGCGGCGAATCGCCCGCGGCGCCGGCCCGGCCCGGCCCGCACTGCGCCGCCGCCAGAAGACCGGCGCTGCCGAGCGCGAATCGGCGCCGGTCGATCCCGCGCGTCATCGGCTCAGGCTTTCGGCGCGCCGTTGCCGGGGCCATCGTCAACGTCGACGTACTGCCACCAGTCCTGCCAGAACACGGGGCGGCGATAGCCGATGACGCGACGCTGCGTCATGTCGAGCGAGACACGGTTCAGCGTGAACTTGTAGGGCATGTAAGCCAGGGCCAGCTGCTCGGCCTGGCGGAACAGGGCAATCCGCTCAGCGCCGTCCGGCAGTACCTGCAGGCGGGCGTAGAGCGTGTCGAGCGCGGGCAGCTTCACGCGCGCCATGTTCTGGCCGCCGATCTGCTTGCTGTCGAACCGGGCGAAGGCGCCGACCGCGTCGGGCGCAGCCGCCGAAAGGCCCACCGACCACATCTGCAGCTTGCCGGCGCGCGCGGCCTTGAGGTTCTCCGGCCACTGCGCGACGATCGATTCGACCCGGATGCCGAGGAATTTCAGATTCTTCGTCAGCACTTCGGCGATCTTGCGGTCGCGCAGCTGCGATTGCGTCGCCACGCGAAGCGCGAGTGGCGAGCCGTCTGGCCGCTCGCGCCAGCCGTCGCCGTCCTTGTCGGCGAAGCCGTAGAGATCGAGCAGGGCGCGTGCGCGCGCCGGATCGTAGTCGCTGAACTCGGTCTTCTGCTTCGGATCGAACGCGCTCGTGTGAGGCAAGGTCGGGCCCTGCGCCGGCATGACGAGTCCGTTGTAGGCGTAGGCGATGATCTTGCGCGAGTCGATGCCCAGGGCGATCGCCCGGCGCAGCGCGACCTGAGCCGCGCCGTAGCCGCCGACGGTATCGTCTTCCATGTTGAAGAAGAAGCTGTTGCTGGCCGCCTCGACGACCGGGTAGCCGCGGATGCCGCGCTTGGCCAGGTTGGGAGCGACCTTGCCGTTCGGCATCGCCTGAGGCGCGAACTGGTAGCCGACGCGGTAGGCGACGTCGGCCTCGCCATTCACGAACGAGAGCCAGCGCGGCTGCTCTTCCTCGATGATCGAGATCTCGACCCGATCGACCATCGGCAGGCGCCGCCCCTGGAAGCGCTTGACGAGCGCCTGGCCTTCGGCATCGTCGGCCGCCGGCTCCGCGTCGTAGAACATCTCGCGGAATTCTGCATTGCGATCGAGCGCGATGAAGGAGCTGCGCCGCCATTGCGCCAGCTTGAACGGCCCGGTACCGACCGGATGCGCCTCGATCTGGTCGCCGTAGAACTCGACCGCCTCGCGCGCGACCGCGCCGAACAGGTCGCTCGCGGCGAGCCCTTCGATGAAGCGCGGCCGGGGCTCCTTGACCATGAAGCGAAGCGTGTAGCGATCGATCGCGCGAACGCCGTCGATCTCGGTGTCGTAGTCGAATGGCTTCTTCTCCGCGAGCGCGCGCTCGCGCATCTCGTTGAGACCGAGATACCCCTCGGTCTCCAACCCCGACCAGATCGGGCTCTTGTTGGCCGGGTCCGCGAATCGCTTGTACGAGTAGGCGTAGTCCTGGGCGACCAGCTCGCGCCGCTTGCCCTTGAAGGCGGAATCGCCGGCGAAGAAGATGCCGGGCCTGACGCGGACGGTCCAGACGCGGTAGTCGTCGGAGTGCTGCGGCAGGCCTTCGGCCGTGAGCGGCTTGATCTTGACCGGCCGCGCCAGGTGGTCGTAGGTGTAGAGCCCCTCGAAGATGTGCGGCGTCAGCGTGCGCGAATAGAGGTCCTGGACCTTGACCGGATCGAGGCTGGTCTCGGCGACCTCGAAGGCGTAGCGGAGCACCTTGAGCGATGTCGCAGCGGCGGCGCCGGGCGCAGTGCCCGCGCTCCATGCCAGGTGCGGCGCGACGGTGCCGCCGACCGCACCTGCCCAGACGGCGCGTCGCGAGATGGCCATGCGGTCAGGCCTTCGCCGCCGCGCGGGCGGCGCCGTCGTCGTCGAGGTCGACGTACTGCCACCAGTCGTTCCAGAACAGCGGCCGCCGGTAGCCGATCACGCGCCGCTGCGTCATGTCGAGCGAGACCCGGTTGAGGATGAACTTGTACGGCATGTAGGCGAGGACGAGGCGCTCGAACTCGCGAAAGACGGCGGTCCGCTCCGGACCGTCGGGCAGGACCTGCAGCTTGTCGTAAAGCACGTCGCCCTGCGGCAGGCGGAAGCGCGCCATGTTCTGGCCGCCGATCTGCTTGCTGTCGTAGCGCTGGAAGCTGCCCTGCGAATCGGGCGACGCGGCCAGCCCGCCGACCGCCCAGACCTGGTAGTTGCCGGCCCGCGCCGCCTTCAGGTTCTCCGGCCACTGGCCGATGTTCATCTCGATGCGGATGCCGATTTCCTTCATGTTCTTGATGAAGACCTCGGCGATCTTGCGGTTGCGGGACTGCGGCTCGCTGTTGACGCGCAGGAAGAACGGCGAGCCGTCGGGCCGCTCGCGCCAGCCGTCGCCGTTCTTGTCGGCGAAGCCGTAGAGATCGAGCAGCGCGCGCGCGCGCGCCGGGTCGTAGTCGCTGAACTCGGTCTTCAGCGCCGGGTCGTAGGCGCGCGTGTTCGGCAGCGTCGGACCCTGGGCGACGGTGCCGAGACCGTTATAGGCGTAGGCGATGATCTTCCTCGAGTCGATGCCGAGGCCGATCGCCCGGCGCAGCGCGACCTGCGCCGCGCCGTAGCCGCCGATCACCGGGTCGTCCATGTTGAAGAGGTATTGCTGCGCCGCCGACTCGACGATCGGATAGCCGCGGATGCCGCGCTTGGCCAGGTTGGGAGCGACCTTGCCGTTCGGCATCGCCTGCGGCGCGAACTGGTAGCCGACGCGGTAGGCGACATCGGCCTCGCCGTTGACGAACGCCAGCCAGCGCGGCTGCTCTTCCTCGATGATCGAGATCTCGACCCGGTCGACCATCGGCAGGCGGCGGCCCTTGAAGCGCGCCAGCAGCGCCTGGCCTTCGGCGTCGTCGGCAGCAGGCTCGGCGTCGTAGAATATCTCGCGGAAATCGGGATTGCGATCGAGCGCGATGAACGAGCTGCGCCGCCATTGGGCGAGCTTGAACGGCCCGGTGCCGACCGGATGCGCCTCGGCCTGCTCTCCGTAGAACTCCAGCACCTCGCGCGCCACCGCGCCGAGGATGTCGCTCCCGGCCAGCCCTTCCGCGAAGCGCGGCCGCGACTCCTTGACCACGAAGCGAATCGTGTAGCGGTCGAGGGCGCGAACGCCCTCGATCTCGCTGTCGTAGTCGAACGGCTTCTTCTGGGCCAGCGCGCGTGCCCGCAGCTCGTTCAGGCCGACGAAGCCCTCGGTCTCGAAGCCCGACCACACCGGGCTCTTCGTCGCCGGGTCGGCGAAGCGCTTCCACGAGTAGACGTAGTCCTGGGCGACCAGCTCGCGCCGCTTGCCCTTGAAGGCCGGATCGGCGGCGAAGAAGATGCCGGGCTGGATCCGCACCGTCCAGACGCGGTAGTCGTCGGATTGCTCGGGCATGCCGTCGGCGGTGAGCGGCCTGATCCTGGCCGGCCGCGCCAGATGGTCGTATCGGTACAGGGCCTCGTAGATGTGCGGCGTCAGCGTGCGCGAATAGTGGTCGTTGATCTTGGCCGGATCAAGGCTCGTCTCGGCGACCTCGAAGGCGTAGCGCAGCACCTTCGGCGCCGCCGGCGTGCCGACGCCGTCGCCGGCAGCCCAGGCGAAGTGCGGTGCAACCGCGCCGGCGGCAGCACCGGCAACGATCCTTCGGCGTGAAATCGTCATGGCGTCAGCCCTCGTTGGCTCCGATCGACGTGCGGCTCATCGCGTTCGCCGTTCCTTCTCCACCGGATCGATGTCGACATAGCGCCAGAACTGTCGCATGAAGACATTGCGGTGGTAGCCGACGACCCACGGCTGGGCGAGATCGGTCCAGATGCGATGCACGTGCGCCTTGTAGGGCATGTAGGCGACGAGGATCTCCTTCATCTGCTTCATCACCTCCATCCGCTCCGGCCCGTTGGGCAGCGCACGCTGGCGCTGGAAGAGGCGGTTGTACTCCGCGAGATCGAAGCGAGCATGGTTGGCCTGGCCCTTGTCCGGGCCGTCGCCGAGGACGAGGAACTCCGCGCCGTCGGGGCCGCCGCTCCAGCCCATGCCCCACATCATGAGCTTGCCGGCCCGCGACGCCTTCAGGTTCTCGGGCCACTGCGCCGTCTTGAAGACGATCCTGACGCCGATCGCATCCATGTTCTTCTGCCACTGCGTGATCAGCTGGCGGCTCAGGTCGTCGGGCTGGGTCGCGTACTCGAGGACGAGCGGCGTGCCGTCGGGCAGGTCGCGCCAGCCGTCGCCGTCGCGGTCGAGGTAGCCGTAGAGATCGAGCAGCGCCTTCGCCTTGGCGCGGTCGAAGCTGCCCATCTCGCTGCGGAACTCGGCGTCGTAGCCCCACAGCCCCGGCCCCATGATCGAGTGGGCGACGATCGCCTGACCGCGCTGCACCACCCGGATCTCGCGCTCGACGTCGACCGCCAGCGCGATGGCGCGGCGCAGCGCGACCTTCTCCGGCGTGTAGCCGCCGACAACCGGGTTTTCCATCGCGAAGTACGACATCCGGGCGTCGTTCCTCAGGTAGCGGACGTCGTAGATGCCCAGCTTGGCGAGGTTCGGTGCGACCTGGTTGTTGGGAATCGCGACGTAGGTGAAGTCTTCCGGCACCTGCTCGATGACGTCCATCTCGCGGTTGACGAACGCCAGCCAGCGCGGCTGGTTCTGCTCGACCACGCTGACCTCGACCCGGTCGACGAGCGGCAGCTTCTTGCCGGCGAGCTTCGTGACCGCGGCCTGCGCGAGCGGGTCGTTGGCGGGCGCCTCTTCGGTGTAGAAGACGTCGCGGTAATTCGGGTTCCGGTCGAAGGCGATGAACGAGCTGCGCCGCCACTGGGCGAGCCGGAACGGGCCGGTGCCGACCGGGTGCTCCATGATCTTGTCGCCGTAGCGCTCGACGACCTCGCGCGCCACCGCGCCGGTGCGCGACGGGTCGCTCAGCTCGTCGGCGAAGCGCGGGTTCGGCACGGCGAGCTTGAACTGGATCGTGTAGCGGTCGATCGCGCGCAGCCCTTCGACCGGCGCGTCGTAGTCGAACGGCTTCCTGGCGCGGATCGCCGCCTGGCGCACTTCGTCGAGACCGAGGATGCGGTTGTTGTTGAGCGAGGTGTAGGTCGGGCTCTTCCAGCGCGGGTCGAAGTGGCGCTTGATCGAGTAGATGTAGTCGGCCGCGGTCAGCTCGCGCTTCTTGCCCTCGAACGCCGGGTCGTCGCTGAAATGAATGCCCGGGCGGACCCGGATCGTGAAGGTCTTGAAGTCGTCTGAGGCCTCGGGCAGGGCGCTCGCCGTGTTCGGTCGCAGGCGCACCGGTCGTGCCAGGAACTCGTACTCGTACAGCGCGTCGAACATGTTCGCCGCGAGCGTGCTCGAGTACAGGTCCGAGATCTGCGCCGGGTCGAACCCGGTCTCGGCGATCCGCATCGCGTAGCGCAGCACTTTCGGCGCGCCTTCGCCGGCCGCCGGTGGCGCCGACGCGCCGAGCAGGGGCAGGACACTCGCGGCGAGCACCAGGGCCACGACGCGCAGGCCGTCGCGCCGAAGGTCGGGTGCAAGGGGGCGACCGGAGAATTTCACGGGGGACATGCGACGGCAGGAGCCCGCGCCGCGCGGCAGCGCAGGCCAGGGCGCGAGTGTAGGGTGGGTGGCGCGGCCAGCGTCGAGAGCCGGCGGGCAAACGCGGTGCGACCGCCGTGTTCCGAGGCCCTAGACTCCCGGCCCGATGGCCGCCTATCTGATACGACGCCTGTGGCAGATGGTGCCGACGCTGTTCGGCGTCGTCCTGCTCGTCTTCCTCCTCTTCAAGGGCTTCGGCGGCGACCCGGCCGAGATCCTCGGCGGCCTCAACGCGACGCAGGCGCAGGTCGACGCCATCCGCCAGCAGCTCGGGCTGAACGAGCCGCTCTGGACCCAGTTCGGGATCTTCCTCAAGCAGATCGTCACCTTCGACTGGGGCCGCAGCTGGGCCACCAACGAGTCGGTCGCGAACCTGTTCGCGACCCGTTTGCCGGCGACGCTGACGGTGATGGTGCCGATCCTGGTCCTCGACACGCTGCTCGCGATCCCGTTCGCGCTCGGCGTCGCCTACGTGCGCGGCTCGCTCACCGACCGCTCGATCATGGTCGCGACCACGGTAGCGCTCTCGATCTCGTTCCTGGTCTACGTGATCGTCGGCCAGTACGTGTTCGCTTTCCAGCTCGGCCTGTTCCCGGTGCAGGGCTGGAGCGACAGCGTCGCCACCAACCTGCGCGTCTACGCGCCGCTGCCGGTGCTGCTCGCGGTGGCGGTCTCGCTGGCGCCGACGACACGCCTGTACCGCACCTTCTTCCTCGACGAGATCGGCCACGACTACGTGCGCACCGCGCGCGCCAAGGGAATGACCGAGCGCGTCGTCCTGCTCAAGCATGTGCTGCGCAACGCGATGATCCCGATCCTCACCAACGTCGCGGTCGCGCTGCCCGGCATCTTCGTCGGCTCGTTCCTGATCGAGGTCTTCTTCTCGATCCCCGGCCTCGGCCGCGAGATCCTGCTCGCCGTCAACCGCAGCGACTACCCCGTCATCCAGGCGTTCGCGATCTACATCGCCGTCATCACCATGGTCGTCAACCTCCTGACCGACGTGCTCTACAAGCTGGTCGATCCTCGGGTGGTGCTGTCATGAGCCGCCGGGCCGCTCCCAAGGCGAATACCGCAGCGCGCAGCACGGAGGTCCTGCGATGAGCGCGGTCATGGACGCACCGATGGCGGCGCCGGCGCCAGCGCGCCGCTCGGCCGGGGTGTGGTCCGCCGCCGCCCGGCGCTTTCGCAGCGACCGCGTCGGCACGGTCTCGCTGGTGATCGTCGCGCTGTTCCTGCTCATGGTCGCGTTGTCGGGGCTCGGCCTGATCGCCAAGGACTGGCAGGCCGAGCGCGGCGTCCCCGACGCGCCGCCGAGCTTCATCGGCCCGGCCCAACAGACCGAAGGCATCGCCGTGGCCGCGCCGAGCGGGCCGAACGTCGACATCTCGGCGGTCGACCCGCTCGCGCCGCGCTACCAGGAATGGGCCGAAGCGGCCAAGAAGTACGCCACGACGGCCAGCGTCAAGGCCGACACCCTGCCGTTCGGCGCCGACCGGCTCGGCCGCGACGTGCTCGCCAAGGCGATCAAGGGCGCGCAGGTGTCGATCCTGGTCGGCGTCTCGGCGGCGCTGCTGGCGACGACGATCGGCACCCTGCTCGGCGCCGCCGCGGGCTTCTTCGGCGGCAAGGTCGGCGACCTGCTCGAGTGGGTCTACAACGTCTTCACCGCGATCCCGGGAATCCTGCTCATCTTCGCCTTCGCGGCGGTGTTCGGGCGCGGCATCGGCTCGGTCGTGCTGATCCTCGGCCTGGCCGGCTGGACCGGCATCTACCGGCTGGTGCGCGCCGAGTTCCTGAAGCACGTCGTGCGCGACTACGTTCGCTCGGCCGAGGCGATCGGCGCCAGCAACGCGTCGCGAATGTTCCGCCACATCCTGCCCAACGTCAGCCACGTCATCCTGGTCCAGCTGTCGATCCACGTCGTCGGCTTCATCAAGTCGGAAGTGATCCTGTCGTACCTCGGCCTCGGCGTCGGCGTCGACGAGGTGTCATGGGGGACGATGCTCTCCGAGGCGCAGAGCGAGCTGATCCTCGGCCACTGGTGGCAGCTCGCCGCGGCGACGATCTTCATGGCGGTCTTCGTCACCGCGTTCTCGCTCATGACCGACGCCCTTCGCGATGCCCTCGACCCCAAGCTCAGGGGCCTGGAGTGAGCGCCGTCCGCGCGCCGACGGGCACCGGTTCCCTGCTGCTCTCGATCGCCGACCTGCACGTCTCGTTTCGCATGGGGCGCGAGGACGGCGTCATGCGCCGCGTCGAAGCCGTCAAGGGCGTCAGCTTCGACCTCGCCGAGAACACGACAGTCGCGCTGGTCGGCGAGTCGGGCTCGGGCAAGAGCGTGACGGCGATGTCGATCCTCAACCTGCTGCCCGACAACGCCGAGCGCTCGGGAGCGATCACCTTCCAGGGCAAGGACATGCTCGCCGCGTCGCTGGCCGAGCTGCAGGCACTGCGCGGCCGCGCGATCGCCTGCGTGTTCCAGGACCCGATGAGCTCTCTGAACCCGGTGTTCACGGTCGGCGAGCAGATCGCCGAGCCGCTCAGGAAGCATCTCGGCATGGGCGCGCACCAGGCGACGGCGCGTGCCGAGGCGCTGCTGGCCGAGGTCGGCATGCCGGAGCCCAAGCGGCGCCTGTCGGCGTATCCGCACCAGCTCTCCGGCGGCCAGCAGCAGCGCGTGATGATCGCGATGGCGCTCGCCTGCGAGCCCAAGCTGCTGATCGCCGACGAGCCGACGACCGCCCTCGACGTGACGATCCAGCGCCAGATCCTCGAGCTGCTCGCCGGCCTCAAGGAACGGCATCGCATGAGCATGCTGTTCATCAGCCACGACCTCGGCGTCGTCGGCGAGATCGCCGACCACGTCGTCGTGATGAGGAACGGCATCGTCCGCGAGCAGGGCGCCGTCGCCGACATCTTCGCGGCACCGCAGGACGCCTACACCAAGGCCTTGCTGGCGTGCCGGCCCAGCCTGGACCAGCGCTCGCCGCGCCTGCTCGTCGTCGACGATCACATCGCCGGGCGCAGCGGCGCCGGCGTCGGCAAGAAGAAGGATCCGGGCGCGCGCGTGATGATCGACGCGACCGACATCACGAAGAGCTTTTGGATCAGGAGCGGCGTCTTCGGGCGCAAGGAATTCAAGGCGGTGCGCGG
>JBDSLQ010000030.1:0-8130 GCA_039916285.1 Caldimonas sp. | reverse complement strand
GGCCGGGGCGCCACCGGCGCGGCGACCGGCGGCGGCGCTTCCGGCTCGATCGTGCGCACGTAGGCGACCTCGATTCGCTTGGGCATCGCCTGGGCGGCGTCGAAGCTCGCCATGCGCTCGGCCAGCTCGCGCGTGCCTGCGAGGTGGACGAGCACCACCCCGACCAGCAGGCTGTACCAGGCAACGCGGCGGCGGCTGCGCGACCTGCGCGGAGCGCTCGCGGCGTCGTTCAGCCCGTGATCCATGCCTCGTACAGGCGGCGCGCCGTGGCGTCCGCCTTCTCGGCCGGCCTCAGCTGCAGTGCGCCCGCTTCCGCCGCCGCGAGCGAGGCGATAGGAAGCGGCAGGCTCAAGACGCGCTGGTCGCGGCCGACGAGCAAGGTCGTCTCGCCGTCCTGCGGCAGCACGCGCACGGCTTCGTCGAGCCGGCGCAGGCGCCAGCCGGCGACGGCGATCAGCTCGTCGCCGGGCGCCAGGCCGGCGCGTTCGCCGGCCCCGTCGCGCAACACGTGCGTCACCTTCACGCCGGTGAGCGCGCTCTCGCCGACGCGAACGCCGAGGCGCTGCGCCAGCGTCGCCGGTTGCGCGTCGACCTCGACGGCGAAGCGTCGCAGCAGCGGCGCCAGCGGCAGCTCGTCGGTGCCGTGGACCCAGGCGGCGAGCTCGCGTTCGCACGAGCGCCCGCCGATGGCCGCGAGGGCGGCGGCGATGTCGGCTTCGTCGATCGGGCCGCCGCCGCTCCTGTTCCAGAGCAGCCG
Organism: Caldimonas sp.; assembly: GCA_039916285.1. Lineage (GTDB taxonomy): Bacteria > Pseudomonadota > Gammaproteobacteria > Burkholderiales > Burkholderiaceae_C > Schlegelella_A. The sequence goes on along the minus strand of JBDSLQ010000030.1, from coordinate 7,373 downwards.
CATCGCATCGTCGAGAGAGCCCTTGCCCTCGCTGCGCAAGGTCAGGTCGAGGCAGAGCGCGACGAGCGCTCCCTTGGCGTAGTAGCTGATCGTCGCGTTCGGCGTGTTCTCGTCGGCGCGGTAATACTTGATCCAGGCATCGAAGCTCGCCGCTGCGACGCTCTGCACGAGCCGCCCGGGGGCGCCCTGTACCGACGAGATCGTCGTCGCCAGCAGCTTCAGGTAGCGCGCCGCGTCGATCAGGCCGCTGCGCAGCACGAACAGGTCGTCGTAGTACGAGGTGAAGCCTTCGAAGAACCAGAGCAGCCGGGTGTAGTTCTCGCCCGCGTAATCGAAGCTCGCGAACTCGCGCGGCTTGAGGCGCTTGACGTTCCAGGCGTGGAAGTACTCGTGGGCGATCAAGCCGAGCACGCCGACGTAGCCGTCGCTCGTCTCGGTCTTGACCGGCGCTCCCTTGGCATCGGCTTCGGCAGGCGCGCGACGCGGCAGGTCGCGACGCGGCGCGATCAACGCGGTGCTCGACCGGTGCTCGAGGCCGCCCCGGCCGTCTTCCAGCGCGTTCAGCATGAACAAGTAGCGATCGAACGGCGGCCGGGCTTCCCCGTGCCAGAAGCGGATCCCGGCCTCGCACACGCGCCGGGTGTCGGCGAGCAGCCGCTCGCCATCGAAATCGGGCAAGGCGCCGGCGACGACGAACTCGTGCGCGATGCCGGCAGCGTCGAAGCGGCCGCGCCAGAACCGGCCCAGCTCGACCGGGTGGTCGACGAGCTCGTCGTAATCGGCGGCGACAAACTCGTGCGCTGCACCGCCCGGGCGCGGCGTCAGCGCGGTTGCGACGTCCCAGCCGGCCGGCAGCCCGACGAGGCCCAGCGAGTGCGGCTCGGCTTCGGCGCCTTCGACGCGCAGGCAGATGCCGGTACCGTTGAAGAAGCCGCGCGCATCGTCGAGGAAGGCGGCCCGCACCGAGGTGTCGAACGCGTACACCCGGTAGCGCGCGACGAGCGCCTCGCCGCTCGTGCAAGGCGCGATCCAGGTGGCCTTGTCGAGCTGCCGCAAGGGCAAGGCGACGCCGCCTTGCGTCGCCGACAGCCCCGAGAGATGGCGCGCGAACTCGCGCACCAGATAGCTGCCGGGAATCCAGGCGGGCAGGCTCAAGCGCTGCTCCGCCCGAGGGCGATCGACGCGCAGCTCGATCGAGAACGTGTGCCTCTGCGTGGCGCCGACGTCGATCCGGTAATGAACCATGAAGCGATTGTCGCTGCCGACATCGCGATTCGATCGGAGGCAACATGACGACCCTGCGCGGCGGCCGGCGGCCCCGTTCGTTCGCCAGATCATCGGCTGGCGCGAGTGCCAGACCCTGCGCGAACACGCCGCGGCGATGCGCGCCTCGCTCGACTCTCTGTGATGCAATGGCGGGCCCCCCAGGATCGCCAGCCATGTCCACCCACACCGCTTCGAGCGCTTTCGTCCGCCCCGCCCGCTTCAGCCCCGAGGAGTGGCACGCCCGCGTGCAGCTCGCCGCCGCCTATCGCATCTTCGACCGGCTCGGCTGGACCGAGCTGATCTACAACCACATCTCGCTGCGCGTCCCAGGGGAGGACGGCCACTACCTCATCAACCCGTTCGGCCTGCACTACTCGGAGGTTTGCGCCTCCAACCTCGTCAAGGTCGACCTCGCGGGGCGGATCGTCGGCCACGCCGACTGGCCGATCAACCCGGCTGGAACCACCTTCCACGGCGCGATCCACGCGACCTTGCCCGAAGCGCACTGCGTGATGCACCTGCACACGACGGCGACGCAGGCCGTCTGCTGCCTGAGGGACGGCCTCGCGTTCACGAACTTCTACGCCGCCCAGCTGTACGGCAAGATCGCGTACCACGCGTTCGAGGGCATCACCGTGCACGCCGACGAGGGGTCGCGCATCCTGGCGAGCGCCGCGGGCCTGCCCGTGCTGCTGCTGCGCAACCACGGCCCGGTGACGATCGGCGCCACCGTCGCCCACGCCTTCACGCTGATGTGGACCGTCGCGCGTGCCTGCGAGGTGCAGCTGGCGACGCAGTCGATGGGCGAGGCGGTGCCGATCGCACGCGAGGTGCTCGAGAAGTGCGTGGTCGACGCGCTCCAGTTCAACCCGAAGTACGGCGCCGGCGAGGATTCGTTCGCGGCGCTGCAGCGGCTGGTCGACCGCCAGGACCCGGGCTACCGCATGTAACGGCTGCGCGCGCCGGGCCGCGGCGGCGCGAGGTTCAGCTCGGGCTCTTCGAGCGAGTCGCGACGAGCTGCTTTTCGATCTGCTCGGTGCTCAACGCGCCCGCCTGCTGGCGACCGTCCTCGAACACCAGGCCGGGCGTGCCGCGAATGCGGTGCTTCTGGCCGTAAGCAAAATTGCGTTGCAGGGCCGAGGCGTCGCATTGCGGGCTGTCGGCGACCATCGCGCCCTTCAGCATCCAGTCGCGCCAGGCCTTGGTGCTGTCCTTGGCGCACCAGATCAGCCTCGACTTCTCCGACGAATCGGCGCCGAGGATGGGATACAGGAAGGTGTAGACGGTCACGTCCTTCACCGCCTGCAGGTCCTTCTCGAACTTCTTGCAGTAGCCGCAATTCGGATCGGCGAAGACGACCAGCTTTCTCTCGCCCGTGCCCTGCTTCCAGACCATCGCGTCCTTCAACGGAAGGGTCTTGAAGTCGATCGCGGTCAACTTGGCGATGCGCTCCTCGGTGACGTTGACGCGCGTTCGGGTGTCGACGAGCTGGCCCTCGATGATGTAGTTGCCGTTCTCGTCCGAGTAAAAAAGATCGGTGCCGACGCGCAATTCGTAGATGCCGGGGATCGCCGTTCTGGTGATCTCGTCGATCTTCGGGAACTGGGGGACTCGCTCGCCGATGTTCTTGCGGATCGACGCCTCGTCGGCGAGCGCGGCGCCGGCACAGGACAAGGCCAGGACCAGGGCGGCGGCGACACGCGGGGATCGATTCATGACGTTCTTTCAGGAGTCGAGCGCCCGGGCGGTGAGCCAGCGCTTGAGCGGAGCGACGCGATTGACGATGGACATTCCATTGTTGCGGAGTTCGCGGATCGGTGCCGAAGGCTCGGCGAACAAGCGCAGCAATCCGTCGGTAATGCGCGTCATCGCCCAGGTGGGCGCCGCGCGCTGCCGTACGTACCGGCGCAACAACCGTTCGTCGGCGAGGCCACGCCAGGGCTCGCGCTCGGCGAACACCGCCGCCAGCGCGGCGACGTCGGCGAGACCGAGGTTGAGGCCCTGACCGGCGAGCGGATGGACGACATGGGCGGCGTCGCCGAGCACCACCCAACCCGGCCCGCACCAGGCGGCGGCGGCGCCGACGGCGAGCGGCCACGCCGCGCGCTCGGAGCCGAGACTCAAGGTGCCGACCTCGGCCCCGGCCGCGGCGGCGAGCTGGCTCTCGAATGCGGCAGCGTCCATCGCCAGCAACGCATCCGCGCGCTCGCTCGGCAACGACCAGACGAGCGCGTACGAGCACTCCTTCTCGGGCCGATTGAAGGGCAGCAGGGCGAGGACGTCGGGCGAGCGGAACCACTGGCGCGCGGTGTGGCGATGCGGCAGCGTCGCCACCAGCCGCGCGGCGATTGCCTTCTGGCCGTAGTCGCTGCGCGCGAAGCCGACGTCGAGCGCGTGCAGGGCCGCGGCGGCGGCGCGGCCCTCGCAATGGGCGACGAGCGTCGCCGGCACGTCGCCATCGACACGGGTGACGTGCGGCGCGAAACGCAGCGCGGCATCGAGCTCGCGCTCGAGCGCGGCGGCGTCGGTGATGAGGGCGAGCGCGCCGACCCGCTGCTCCCAGGCCGCGAACTCGAGGTGACCCGACGACGCGTCGCCGCGAACGACCATGTCGTGGACCGCTGTCGTCGCATCGGCGCCGAGCGCATCCCAGACCTTGAGGCGCCGCAGGAGCTCGACCGACGCGGCGTTGAGCGCGTAGGCGCGGACGTCGTCGCGCCCCGGCGCGGCAGCATCGCCGCGCAGCGCGATGGAGAGGCCGAGCCGGGAAAGCGAAAGCGAGAGACTCTTGCCGACGATCCCGGCACCGATCACCTGAACGTCGAAGCCTTGCATCGACGCGATTGTAGGGAGCGCTGGCAGACAATCGCTTCGTTGCGGGCCGCTCCGAAGGCCCGCGCCAGCGAGGAGAACCGACATCGCCACCGACCTCGACGTGAGCCTCGACTCGATCCACGTCTATCCCGTGAAATCCTGCGCCGGCACGTCGCCGCGCGAAGCGCTGCTGACCGAGACCGGATTCGATCTCGACCGCCAGTGGCTGGTCGTCGACGCTGCGGGCAGCTTCGTCACCCAGCGCGAGCTGCCGAGGATGGCACTCGTCCGGACGACGTTGAAGTCGGAGGAGATGATCCTGCGTGCCCCGGGAATGCTGGCGCTTCACGTCGCCGTCGATCGCGTCGAGGAGCGCACCGAGGTCGAGGTCTGGGGCGACCGGGTCGCGGCGTTCGACATGGGCGCCCTCAGCGCGCAATGGTTCAGTGATTTCCTCGGCCAGCCGCTGCGCCTTGCCCGCTTCGACCCCGAGGCGCCGCGCCACGCCGATCGCAAGTGGACCGGCGCGATCACGGCCGCCAATGCGTTCCAGGACGGCTTTCCCCTTCTCGTCGCCAGCGCCGCGTCGGTCGACGAGCTGAACCGGCGCCTCGAGGGCGCCGGACAGGGGCCGGTCACGCTCGCACGCTTTCGCCCCAACATCGTCATCGGCGGCCTCGACGCCCACGGCGAAGACCACCTCGACGAGATCGTCTTCGCCGCCGCCGAAGGTCCGGTACGGCTGAAGCTCGTCAAGCCCTGCGAGCGCTGCTCGATTCCCGACGTCGACCCGGCCAGCGGCGTCGCCGGGCACGCCGTCGGCGATGCGCTCGCGCAATACCGCGCCGACCCGCGCATGGGCGGCGCACTCACCTTCGCGATGAACGCCATCGTCGTCGAAGGCATCGACTGCACGCTGACGGTGGGAATGGCGGGTCGCGCCAGCTACGCATTCGCCTGAGCGCGGCGCGCGGAATGCACCGCCTCAAGAACTGGCATCTGTTTGCGATCTGCGTGCTCGTCTGGGGCACGACGTGGCACGCCATCACCTACCAGCTGTTCGACTTCTCGGCGGAGTCGGGTGTCGCCCTGCGCTTCGCCCTGGCAGGCTGCGCCGTCCTGGCGTTCTGCCTCTGGCGCGGCGTGCCGCTCCGGTTCTCGCTCGCCGACCATGGCGTGCTCGCGCTGCAGGGCGTTTTCCTCTACGGCGTCGCCTACGTCTGCGTCTATCACGCCGAACGATTCGTCGCCTCGGGCCTGGTCGCGGTCGGCTACTCGGCGTCGCCGCTTCTCGCCGGCATCGGCGCCGCTCTCGTCTTCGGCACTGCGCTGAGGCGCCGCTTCGTCGCCGGCGGCGTGCTTGGCGTCGCCGGCGTCGTTGTCATCTTCTGGACCGAGATCACGCGCGCGACCGGCGGTGCACGCGCCGAGCTCGGCGCGCTGCTCACGGTCGCATCGGTGCTTCTCTCGGCCGTCGGCAGCCTGGCGGCGAGTCGCAACCGAAAGCGCGGGATCGCGCTCCTGCCCGGCATGGGGTTCGGCATGATCTACGGAGCGATCGCCGCTGCGCTGGTCGCCGTCGTGCTCGGCCGCGGCATCGCCGTGCCGTCGGCGCCGAGCTGGTGGCTCTCGCTCGTCTACCTCGCCTTTGCCGGCTCGGTGCTGACCTTCGCCTGCTTCCTGACGCTGCAGGACCGCGTCGGCGTCGGTGCAGCCGGAACGATCGGCGTGATGACGCCGCTGCTGGCGCTCGTCGTCTCGATGCTGTTCGAGGGCTTCCGCCCGGATGCCTTCACTGCCGCCGGCGCGGCCCTCGCCGTCGCCGGCAACGCCCTCATGCTGAGCCCGGCACGGTTCGATCGTCGGCGGGCACGGTCTGCCGCGCGGGAAGCGGGATGAACTCGGTTTCGCCGGGGATCTTCGCGAAGCGCTGAGCCAGCCAGTCGTCTTCGGCGGCGCGGATCCGCTCGCGCGTCGTCGCGACGAAGTTCCACGAGAGGAAGCGGTGGCCGAGCGGCTCGCCGCCGAGGAGGACGACGCGGCCGCCGCGCGGCGCCGCCATCTCGGGCGTCGTTCCGGGCGCCAGGACGACCATCGTGAATTCGTCGACCTTCACGCCGTCGACCTCGATCGGATGGTCGATCGCGTACAGCGCGCGCTCGCTCGCGTCGGCGTCGGGCAGCGCGACCCGGGCGCCGCTCGCGACGTCGAGATCGAGAACGACCGCCAGCGTCGGCGATGCGGTCTCGACCGGCGAAGCGGCGCCGAACGCAGTCCCGGCGACGACGTGCGCGGTCGCGCCGGCCAGGCGGACGCGCGGAATCCGCTCGGCGGGGATGTGCTGGAACGACGGCGCAGCGTCCTCGAGCGCTTCCGGGAGCGCGATCCAGAGCTGCAGGCCATGGCTGCGGTGGTCGCGCCCGACCAGCTCCCTGGGAGTGCGCTCGGAGTGGACGATGCCGCGTCCGGCCGACATCCAGTTGACGGCACCCGGCTCGATTCGCTGGACGACTCCGGTCGAGTCGCGATGCATGATCGCGCCCTCGAAAAGGTAGGTGAGGGTCGCAAGGCCGATGTGCGGATGCGGCCGGACGTCGTGGTGCGCGCCGGCGGCGACGTCGATGGGCCCGAAGTGGTCGAAGAAGACGAACGGGCCGACGGCGCGGCGGTCGGCCGAGGGCAGCAGCCGGCGCACCGTGAAGCCGCCGCCGAGGTCCCTGGCGTGGGGCCGGAGAGTTTGCAACTGAGTCACGAAGCGTTTCGTTCGCCGGGGGGTCGTGCAGTGTAGGCGCCGACTAAAATCCCGCGTTGCACTCCGCCCAGGACAGCTCCTGAGCTTCCCATGAGCCTCAAATGCGGCATCGTGGGCCTGCCCAACGTCGGCAAGTCCACCCTCTTCAACGCCCTCACCAAGGCGGGCATCGCGGCCGAGAACTACCCGTTCTGCACCATCGAGCCGAACGTCGGCATCGTCGAGCTGCCCGATCCGCGCCTCGCGCAGCTGGCGGCGATCGTCAAGCCCGAGCGAGTCGTTCCCGCCATCGTCGAATTCGTCGACATCGCCGGCCTGGTCGCCGGCGCGTCCAAGGGCGAAGGGCTCGGAAACCAGTTCCTCGCCCACATCCGCGAGACCGACGCGATCGTCAACGTCGTGCGCTGCTTCGACGACGACAACGTCATCCACGTCGCCGGCAAGATCGATCCGGTCGCCGACATCGAGGTGATCCAGACCGAGCTGTGCCTCGCCGACCTGGCGACGGTCGACAAGACCCTGGCGCGCTCGACCAAGGTGG
>JBDSLQ010000029.1:0-7562 GCA_039916285.1 Caldimonas sp. | reverse complement strand
GTCGTCGCCGTAGCCGGAGATATCGCAGACGATCAGGCGCGGGTGCTGCGCGGCGAGCGCTTCGTACGACAAGCCCATGCGCGCGGCCGCTCCCGGCGCGAGGTTCTGCACCAGGACGTCGGCGCGCGCCAGCAGGCGGGCGAGGATGGCGGCGGCGTCCGCATGCTTGAGGTCGAGCGTGACGCTCTCCTTGGCGCGGTTGGTCCAGACGAAGTGCGACGCCAGGCCCTTGACGCGGCCGTCGTAGCTGCGCGCGAAGTCGCCGCTGCCGGGGCGCTCGATCTTGATCACGCGCGCGCCGAAGTCGGCGAGCTGACGCGTGCAGAACGGGGCCGCGATCGCGTGCTCGAGCGCGACGACGGTGATGCCTTCGAGCGGAAGCGCGGACTTTCGCGACATCGCCCGCGCGCTCAGAAGCTTCGCGGCAACCCGAGCAGGTGCTCGGCGACGTAGCTGAGGATCAGGTTGGTCGAGATCGGCGCGACCTGGTAGAGCCTCGTCTCGCGGAACTTGCGCTCGACGTCGTACTCGTGCGCGAAGCCGAAGCCGCCGTGGAACTGGATGCAGGCGTTGGCCGCTTCCCAGCTCGCCTTGGCGGCGAGGTACTTGGCCATGTTGGCCTCGGCGCCGCACGGCTCGTGCGCGTCGAAGAGGGCGCACGCCTTGAAGCGCATCAGGTCCGCTGCCTCGATCTCGATGTAGGCCTCGGCAATCGGGAACTGCACGCCCTGGTTCTGACCGATCGGCCGGCCGAAGACGATGCGCTCGCCCGCGTACTTCGTGACCCGGTCGATGAACCAGCGGCCGTCGCCGATGCACTCGGCGGCGATCAGCGTGCGCTCGGCGTTGAGGCCGTCGAGGATGTAGCGGAAGCCCTGCCCTTCGGCGCCGATCAGGTTCTCGGCCGGGATCTCGAGGTTCTCGAAGAACAGCTCGTTGGTCTCGTGGTTGACCATGTTGGCGATCGGCCGCACCGTCATGCCGCTCTTCTCCGCGGCACGCAGGTCGACCAGGAAGATCGACATCCCTTCCGTCTTCTTCTTCACCTCGGCGAGCGGCGTCGTGCGCGCCAGCAGGATCATCCAGTCGCTGTGCTGGATGCGCGAGATCCAGACCTTTTGGCCGTTGACGACGTAGCGGTCGCCCTGCCTGACGGCGGTCGTGCGGATCTTGGTCGTGTCGGTGCCGCTCGAAGGTTCCGTCACGCCCATCGACTGAAGGCGCCATTCGCCGCTCGCAATCCTGGGCAGGTAGAGCTGCTTCTGCGCGTCGCTGCCGTGGCGAAGCAGCGTTCCCATGTTGTACATCTGGCCGTGGCAGGCGCCGGCGTTGGCGCCGCTGCGGTTGATCTCTTCCATGATCACGCTCGCCTCGGCCAGGCCCAGGCCCGAGCCGCCGTACTCCTGCGGGATCAGCGCCGCGAGCCAGCCGGCCGACGTGAGCGCGTCGACGAACGCCTCGGGATAGGCGCGGCGCGCGTCGACGTCGCGGTGGTAGCTGTCGGGAAACTGGGCACAGAGCGAGCGCACCGCGTCGCGCAGGTCCTGAAAGCGGTCGGGCGCGTTCTTGACCATGGCGCGATTCTCTGCCGCCGCCTCAGGCGACCTCGGCGCTCGCCTGCATCGCCAGGGCGCCGTCGCGGCTGCGTGCCCACAACGCGAAGCGGCGCGCGCCGTCGGGCCGGCCGCAGACCTCGAACGGGTGCAGGTCGAACAGCGGGCTCGTCGCCTTGAAGTCGAAGCGGGTGACGACGGCGTCGGCGTGCGTGCGCCGCAGCAGGTCGATCAGCAGCGTCGCGATCAGCGGGCCGTGCACGATCAGGCCGGGGTAGCCCTCGACCTCGGTGACGAAGCGGCGGTCGTAATGGATGCGGTGGCCGTTGAAGGTGAGCGCGGAATAGCGGAACAGGAACACGTCGTCGGGAACGATCTCGCGCGCGAAGGTTTCGTCGCGCGGTGCGGTCGGCGGCGTCGGCGCGGCACTGGCCGGGGCGGGCAGGTCGCGGTAGACGATGTCGTGGTCTTCTCTGACGGCGAGGCCGCCGGCGGTCGAGATCTCGTGCTTCACCGTGACGAAGACGAGCGGCCCCGAGCGCGCGCTCTTGCTCGCGATGTCGGCGATCGTCGAGCGCCGCGTCGCGACGTCGCCGACGCGGAGCGGCTTGTCGAACACGAGGCGCCCGCCCGCCCACATGCGGCGCGGCAACGCCACCGGCGGCAGGAAGCCGCCGCGACGAGGATGGCCGTCGGCGCCGAGCTCGCCTTGGCGCGCAATCGGCAGGAAATAGAGCCAGTGCCAGAGCGGTGGCACGGCGCTGCCGGCGCTCGGCGGTGGATCGTCGCGGTCGAGCGTCGCCGCGAGCGCGGCCAGCGGCGCGGCGGTGATGGTGTCGGTGCGCGTCTCGCTGCGGCCGCGCCACGACTCGTACGCTGCCGACGGGTCGGACTCCATCGCGCTCGCCGGCACCACGCCTACTTCGCGGCCGGGCCGGTCGCTCGCGAGGGGCGCATCAGCGGCAGCAGGGCGAGGCCCAGCAGGCCGGCGATCGAATCGACGACGAGCGTCGCCGGATAGCCGATGCGCTCGATCAGGTGGCCCTGCCACGCCGCGGTGTACGAGATGCACAGGTTCATCAGCGCCATGTAGGCGGTGAACTGCGTCGCCGCGACGGCCGGCGTCGTGATGTCCATGAAGAGGGCGCTGCGGATGCCGTAGTACAGGCCCTGGAACACGTTGTAGACGATGCATGCCGTCCAGAACGTGATGATCAGCACGCGCGACGGCTGCGGCCGGTTCGCCATCTTCATGTCGACCGGCATGATCCAGCCGGCCTGCCACATCGTCCACGCCAGCCAGAGCGTCGGCACGACGGTGAGGAAGACGAAGATCGCGAGCGTCGAGCGCCGGCCGAAGCGGTCCGACAGCCAGCCGCCGAGGATGCACGCCGGCGCGAAGATCAGGGTCGTGTAGAGATTGAGCTGCGCGACCTCGTTGTCGTCGAGCCCGAGCTCGACGGCCAGGTTCGATTGCAGCGCCAGGCTGAGGGCGTATGCACCCGCCGGCAGGACGGCGTAGAGCACGCCGACGAGCGCGGCGCGTGAGCCCGTGAAGGCGCGCCACGCGTCGCGCACGAAGACGACCAGCTCGCGGCCGACGTTGCGCGCGGCGCGCGCCTCTGCGCTGATCGCCGGCCCCGCCTTCTCGCGCAGCGGCAGGACGACGAACAGCGTGATCGCGAGGATGGTCGCGACGACGAACAAGTAGGTCGACTGGAACGGCATCGCCGCAGTCAGGAACAGCACGCCCGAGCCGCCGATGGTCTGGCCGATCGACGCGCCGGCGAACATGAAGCCGTTGGCGGTACCGCGTTCCTCCTCGGGCAGGACGCTGACGGCGAGGGCGTCGATGGCGACGTCCATGGTCGCGCCGAACGCGTTGTGCAGGAAGATGATCACCGTGAAGACGCCGAGCTGGCCGACGAAATCGACGCCCATCGCGACGAGCAGCGTCGCCATCATGCCGATCTGCATCAGGAAGATCCAGGTGCGGCGGCGGCCGAAGCGCTCCGACGAGAAGGTGTCGACGAACGGGCCGGCTGCCCACTTCAACGCCCACGGCAGATAGAGCGAGGCGACGAAGAGGCCGATCGCCTCCGGACCCAGGCCGCCGCGCCGCATCTGCGCGGCGATCGCCGTCGCCGTGAAGCCGAGCGGGATGCCCTCCGTGACGTAGAGAAGGAAGAAGGCGGCGAGCCGGCCCTTGCGGGTCGCGAGCAGGTCAGGCAGGGCGAATCGCATGCGATGGCACGCTAGCACAGCCGCGACCTGGGCTGATCCGCTTGCGCCGAACGGCTGCCCGAAGCGACCGCGAGACGGTGACCAAGCAGCGCACCGTCGCCGTCTTCAACCGGACGTTGCGCGGCTGACCGTCGACGCGGGCGCACCGCCCGCGCCGCACTGCCTTCTACTTCGCGAGCGCCTTCTTCAGCGCCTTGCCGCCCCATCCCTGCGCGTCTTTCGCGTCGCCGACAACGGCGGCCATGCCGAAGAACTCGTGCGCGGTGCCGTCGTAGACCTTGCGACTTACCTTGACGCCGGCCTTCTTCAGCGCCGCCTCGAGCAGGGCACCGTCCTCGCGCAGCGGATCAATCTGCGCGTTGACGATGGTCACCGGCGCCAACCCGGCGAGCTTGGCGTTGACGAGGTCGAGGCGCGTATCGCCCTTGTCGGCCGGGTTGGCGAGGAGCTTGTCGACGAACCAGCCCATCATCGCCTTGTTGAGCGGCCTGGCGGTTGCGCTGTCCTGGTACGACTTGGTGTTCAGGTCGCCGGTCTGCGCCACCGGATAGACGGCGAGCACGTGCAGCGGCGCCTGGACGCCGCCGTCGCGAGCAGCGATGGCGGTCGCGACGGCGAGGTTGCCGCCCGCGCTTTCGCCGGCGAGGGCCAGCCGCTTCGGATCGCCTTTGATGGAAGCGGCGTTGGCGGCGACCCATTTGTAGGCGGCGAAGGCATCGTCCCATGCGGCCGGAAACTTCGCTTCCGGCGCGCGCCGGTAATCGACCGAGACGACGACCGCATGTGCTTCTTTGGCGATGCCGCGGGCGCCGCCGTCGTAGACGTCCTTGTCGGCGATCGCCCAGCCTCCGCCATGGAAGTAGACGACGACCGGAAACGGCCCGGCGCCGGCGGGCGTGTAGATGCGCGCCGGCAGGCTCCCGGCGGCGCCGGTCACCTGCGTGTCGCGGCTGGTCACGCCGGGCACGAGGGCGGTCGGCGCAGGATCCTTGCCCTTCTTCTGGAGCAGTGCCTTCACCGCGTCGGCCGGTGTCGGCTGCTTGCGTGCTTCTTCAGGCGTCAACGTGTCGATCGGCTTCGGACCGAGCGCGGCGAGTTGGTCGAGCACGGCCTGCATGTCGGCGTCGGCCTTGAAGGCGGTGCCGGTCTTGGCCATCGTGTCGGCGTCGGCGGCGCGGCACACGGTCGAGATACTGGCCGCGGCGACCAAGGCGACGCACGAACGAGCGACGAAGAATCTGGGGTCGGATAGCTTGCGGGAGGGACGGAAATTCATTGTGGATCTCTAGAAACGAGGCTCGAGACGCGGTCGCAGGTTGCGCCGCGCAATTCTGTGCCCAGGGCGGAGAGGGTTTCGCGACTGGCGCGAACGTCCACCGCACGGAGGCCGTGCGGCGGTTGGACTGGCGCAGGACGACGTCGCGTCGTCCGCGACCCGTCAGATCGACGGGTCGGGCTCGCTTGTCTCGTCGACGGGCGGCGTGACGCCGCTGACGTCGACGGGTTCGAGCAGGTCGGCGGACGCGACCACGAGCTCTTTCAGATAGGCGATGAAACCGGCGACCGATTCGCTCGCCGATGCCGGCACCGCTTCTGTCACTGGTGGCTGGGTGTAGTCGCCGCCGCAACCCGCGAGGGTGGCGCCGGCGGCGAGGACGGTCGCGAGGGCGACCCGCTGGACTGTGCGTGTCATGGTCGCTCCTCGCTCAGGGGAAAGTCGAGCCGGCCGGCGCGGTCGGGTTGAAGTTACCGGGCAACGGCGTCGTCAGGTAGGGGAAGGCCGTACCGTAGTTGAGGTAGGTCTTGCGCACCCCGTCGGTAAACGGGACGAGTCCCGAGGGGGCGTTGGCCGCCGTGCAGCCGACACCAAACGTATCGGCTCCGGCCGGCGTCGTCGTGAGGTGACAAAGCACCCCCATCGCGACCCGCAGCGACAGGTCGACGACGTCATCGCCCGGTCGCCGTCCGTTCGGAAAGCCGGCGTTGTCGCCCGCTGCCGCGCCGAGCGGGTTCTGCACGCCGATGTTCGGCGCGATCGAGGTGTTGAGCCGCATCATCTCCGCGGCCACGACGTTGGCCGGCTGGTTGAGCGTCTTCAGGCCTTTCAGGAAGACCGTCAGCAGATCGGTGCGCGGGAAGTTGGTCGGTGCAACCGGTGGGACCGCGGCGGTTGCGAAAATCGTCTGGATCAGCGCCGGCAACGTCGGGTTGGTGACGTAGTCGGCGAACTTGACTGCATCGTCCTTCGGCCTGGAGGCGTTGAAGCGATCCTTGTCGTCGATGCCGATCACGACCTCGTTGACGAGCGGCATGCCCAGGCGCGAGACCTGCGTCCACGCGCCGCCGTTGAGGCTGGCCTTGTTGAGGCCGGTGCCCGGATCGCCGCTCAGGAGACGCCCCTGGCGCAGGCTCGCCGTCGTCCAGGCGCCGATCACCGGCTCGGCGCCTGCCGTCAGGCACGAGATCGGCAGCTCCAGCGCGAGCGTGCTGACGTTCTTGGCCTCGAGGTCGTTGTTGTTGCCGCCGGCCTCCGGGCCGAGCGGGTTGAGGTTGAACAGGTCGAAGATCTTGCCGACGGCGATGTAGAAAGGTTCCTTCCGCTGGCCGACGAACACCTTGCCCGGTGTCGCGCAGCCGGGGATCGCGATGCTGTACACGTGCAGAGCCGCATAGGTGGCGTAGCCGGTCGTGCTGCCGAAGGTCTTGTCGCCGATGTTGTCGACCGGCTTGTCGAAGGTGCTCGCACCGCCGGTGCTGTTCGTCACCGGAGTCGCGGCGGCGTTGCGCCGGGTTCCGCGCACGACGCCGAGCTGGTAGGTCTCGCGAACGTTGAGCGCGGCCGGGTTGACCCCGGCGATCGTGCCGCTGTCGATGAGGGGAATCTTGACCTGCTTGCCGCCGACCGTGAGCGCGGTGCCCTTCGAGGTGTTCGTGAAGCGGAACTGGAACGTCAGGTCTTCGACGCCGTCGCCGTTGTTGTCGACGTGGATCTCGTACAGCGCGCTGGGGTTGAACATGTAGAAGTTCGGCCCGCCCTGCGGATCCTGGAACGGGATGTAATTGGCGAGGATTGTCACGAACGCGGCCCGGCCCGTCTCGTAGCTGCGAAACATGTACAGGTCGGTCGCGTCAACGCTCGGGGTCATCGCGATGGAGGGCGCCTCGCGGTGACTCGATGCCGACGCCGGCGTATAGGTCAAGGCGAGCAGCGCAGCCGCGGCGACCACGGGCAATAGCTTGCCGGCGCGAATAGAGGTGGAGGTCATGGCAAGGTTCCCTGGGACAGATGGATGAGCGGACTCGTGTGGCAAGCGTGGTGCCCGCTTCGATCAGAGGTATCCCTCGGGCCACGAGGACAAGTGAATCCGACCTCCGTACGTTGGCGTACGGAAGAACCGGCAACATCGCTCAAGCTGCGCGAGCGTTCAGACATGCCGTCCCTCCCCACGACACAACCGATTGCTCGCCGCCCTGCACGAGGCCGACCTGAAACGCTGGTCACCGCAGATGGAAGCGGTCGCGCTGAGGCTCGGCCAGGCGCTCCATCCCCCGGGTGTGCCGGCCGCGCACGCCTACTTGCCGACGGAAATGGTCGAGCAGGAGTACCGCAGGCTCTTCCCGACCCGAGCGTGAGCGCGTGAGGCGGCTCTTCATCGGCGCGGATCGGCGCCGGCGGTTCGGCCTCGGCGTCGTCTTCCTCTGGTTCGCGATCGGCGGCGTCGCTCACTTCATCGCGACCGACGTCGAGATGACCATCGTGCCGCC